>JANMTA010000449.1:0-2000 GCA_031389965.1 Betaproteobacteria bacterium | reverse complement strand
CGGCTGAAGGACGTCGCCTACGTCAAGAACACCACTGCGCATTACCGCCAGTTGCTCGACCGCATCATCGAGGACGCGCCGGGCCAGTATTCGCGCGCCTCGTCGGGCCATTGCAGCTATACATTCGAGCCGCGCCCGGAGAAGACCTTCAACCGCGGCGCCACCGACTACTTCGTCAACGGCCGCCAGCCCGACATCGGCGCCTTCGACACGCCCAGCTTTGCCGGCGCGGCCAGCGGTACGGTGACGCGCATCGGCCCCGACTGGTTCGAGGTCGACAGCGAAGAGAACTTCGCCAATGGTGACGGCATTTCCTATCTCTCGCGCGGCAGGAAGCTCGCCGGCCTGCGGGTCAATGTCGCCACGGGCCAGCGCCTCTTCCCCAACGAGATGCCCGAGGATCCCGCGGGCTTCAAGGTCGGCACCGAGATCCACCGCAACCGCGACCAGGCCTTCGAGCGCCTGCTGGAGAAGGAATCCGCCGAGCGCCGCATAAACGTCGCCGTGGAACTGGCCGAGACTGCTGACGGCTTCGCCCTGACGCTGAAGGACGCGGACGGCATCGAGGGCCGTGCCAGCATCGTCCACGCCAAACAGCCGGCGAAGAACCCCGAGCGCGCGCTGGTCGCCATCGGCGAAAGCCTGGGCAAGCTCGGCGCCACCGACTTCAAGTCCACGGACCTCAAAATCGTCCTCGCCGAGCCCTGGTTTCTGCCCGCCTCGGCGATCAATG
Organism: Betaproteobacteria bacterium; assembly: GCA_031389965.1. Taxonomy (GTDB): domain Bacteria; phylum Pseudomonadota; class Gammaproteobacteria; order Burkholderiales; family Rhodocyclaceae; genus Sulfuritalea. The sequence goes on along the minus strand of JANMTA010000449.1, from coordinate 1,267 downwards.
CGCTGCGCCGCGACGCCGTCGATAAGCTCGTCGCCGCGCGCGAGGCCGCCAGACCGCGCCTGCTGCGCACACTCCCGGTCGAGCCGCCGGCCCTGTACCCCGAGCGGGAACTGAGTTACCTCGCCAACGTGCTCAACAACCGGGCGCGGGCCTTCTACAAACGCCATGGCGTGGCACTGATCGCCGACGCCTACGAGGCCGACACCACGCCCGGCGAAGTCTCGCTGATGATCACCAAGCACTGCCTGCGCTACAGCCACAGCCTGTGTCCCAAGGAAGCCAAGGGCTGGGTCACGGGGGTGAACGCCGAGCCGATGACCCTGGTCAATGGCAAGGAAAGGCTGACCCTGCGCTTCGACTGCAAGAAATGCGAAATGCACGTCGTCGGCAAGATGAAGAAGGGCCGCACGATCAGCATCCTGCCGGTCGCGCATTGAGAAAGTCGGCGCTGGTGATACGGCGATTTTTCATCGCCGTCCGGCATTCGCAATGAGCCGCATCGTCCTCGCCCCGATGGAAGGCCTTGCCGACGACTTGTTGCGCGCGGTGCTGACCTCCGCCGGCGGCTACGACAGGTGCGTCACCGAGTTCGTCCGCGTCACCACCACCGTGCTGCCACACTCCTGCTTCACGCGCCTCTCCCCGGAGTTGAAGACCGGCTCGCGCACCGCCAGCGGCACGCCGGTGCGCATCCAGCTGCTGGGCTCCGATCCGCAAAAAATGGCCGCCAACGCCGCCCATCTGGCGCTGCTCAATCCCTATGGCATCGACCTCAACTTCGGCTGCCCGACGCCGCTGGTCAATCGCAATCGCGGCGGCGCGGCGCTGCTCGACGAACCGGAGCTGTTGCAGAGCATCGCCTCAGCGGTGCGCGCGGCCGTGCCGCCATCGATCCCGGTCACGGCCAAGATGCGGCTGGGCATCGAGGATACGGGCCGCGCACTGGACTGCGCGCTTGCTCTGGAAGCCGGCGGCGTGCAGGAACTGGTGGTGCACGCCCGCACCAAACAGGACGGCTACCGGCCGCTGGTGCGCTGGGAATGGATCGCACGCATCCGCGAGGTGGTGAAGCTGCCGCTGATCGCCAACGGCGAGGTGTGGAACGTCGCCGACTACCGCAGGATCTGCGCCGCCACCGGCTGCACGGACGTCATGCTCGGGCGCGGCGCGGTGGCCGACCCGCTGCTGGCACGGCGCATTCGCGCGGGGCGCGAGGAGCATCCCACTGACGCCGACTGGCAGGAACTGCGGGGAATGATCCTGGAGT
>JANMTA010000070.1:0-14256 GCA_031389965.1 Betaproteobacteria bacterium | reverse complement strand
GGTAGGGTGCCGTGCGGATACTCACTGCGGTCAGGCGCCGCGGGGCCTTGAGGCGGATGGCGTCGCGTTCGGCGACGATCTCGCAGCCGGTATCCATCAGCTTGTCGATCACGGCATCGAGCGAGGCGGCCGAGGCGCCGGTCAGGCGTATCTCGCCACCCGTGGCGGCTGCCGCGCACAGGTAAGTGCCGGTCTCGATGCGGTCGGGCATGATGCGATGCGTGGCGCCATGCAAGGCATCGACGCCCTGGATGCGAATCACGTCGCCGCCGGCACCCGAGATGCGCGCGCCCATGGCGACCAGACAATTCGCCAGGTCCACCACTTCCGGCTCGCGTGCGGCGTTCTCGATCACGGTTTCGCCCTGCGCCAGGCAGGCCGCCATCATCAGGTTCTCGGTACCGGTCACGGTGACCATGTCGGTGAACAGGCGGGCGCCGGTCAAGCGTGTGGCGCGGGCATGGACATAGCCCTGTTCGACCGCGATCTCGGCACCCATCGCGGTGAGGCCCTTGATGTGCTGATCGACCGGCCGCGCACCGATGGCGCAGCCGCCCGGCAGCGACACCCGGGCCTCGCCTGCACGGGCGACCAATGGGCCCAGCACCAGAATAGAGGCACGCATGGTCTTGACCATTTCGTAGGGTGCCACGGCATTGTTCAGGCCCGAGGCATCCAGCGTCACCGTATCGCCGGCGCCAGCGCTCTGCGTCCCTGCGGGAACTTTTGATGTTTCGCGCGTGACCTTGACGCCCATCTGCGCCAGCAGCTTCAGCATGGTGCCGATGTCGTTGAGGTGCGGCACATTGGTAAAGGTCACCGGCTCCTTCGTCAGCAATGCCGCGCACAACAGCGGCAAGGCGGCATTCTTGGCGCCGGAAATCGCCACCTCGCCCGAAAGCGGGATGCCTCCCGCAATCAGCAGCTTATCCATTGGCTTTCCATTCATCGGGGGTCAGGGTCTGCATCGACAGCGCGTGCAGTTCGCCCGAGTCGAAACGCGCCTTGAGGATGGCATTGATGCGCTGTTGCCGCTTGACGCGATTCAGGCCGGCAAACTCGCCGCTGACGATGACAGCGGCGAAATGATGGCCGTCGCCCTCGACGGAAAGATGCTCGCAGGACAGGCCGGCGGCGATCCAGGTCTCGATTTGTTTCGGGTCAAGCATGGGTATAACTCCTTAGAGTCTATGTCAGTAGGAATCGTACCCCGCGCCGGCTGGCGTTGGGATGCGATGCGAGGCGGAGGGAGTGCGGCATGGTACATCCATGCAAGCGACCGACACCGTGGCAGCGCGCCCAACGCCAGCCGGCCCTTCGGGTTGAGACCAGGATCGGCGTCTGCGGCGTTGCAGCGCTTGCCAATGGAACAACCATTGGCCGCGCACTGCGCCTTGCATCCATCCGATCCTGGTCTCAACGCGGGGCATGATTCCTACTGAAATAGGCTCCAATCCTAGCCGGATCGCGCGCATCCTGCCAGCAGCCTTTACAAACGATTACAAAACCCGGCCACCCGAAACAATTGCCTTACGAGCGCCGCCGAGAATGCAAGCGTACCAAAAGAGCGGCAGCGGTAAAACATCCAACTGGAGGCGATCATGAAGGCATTGTTTTTCAGCATGGCACTGGGCATCGGACTGGCACTCTGGGGTGCCGAACCGCAGGCCGGTGTCGATCAGTTGATGGCGGCCAGCGAGCTTGCAGGCGAGCAGATTTACAGTATGCTTCACTGATGGAATTGAAAGGACAGACGTGAAAGCGGGACGCGGCGTGAAGTGGGCGGCGAAGTGGACGGGAATGGCGGCGGCATTGTTGCTGTTGGCGTTCGACGCCTCGGCGCAGGGACAGCCTCGTCCGCCGCCCGATCAGGGCGATGGCGCCGGTCCGCAACGCATGGGGCAGGGACAGCAGCGTCAGCAGCGCGCTCGCGGCGACGGGCCCGGCCCGCAGGGCATGGCGCCAACGACGCGTCCCGCCCAGTTTGCGACGGGGGACGCCGCCGCAGCACGCGGCGGTCAAATGTCGCGGGAGGAACGGCGCCAGTTGCGCCGCGACGTGCATGAAGCGGGGCGCGACCTGTATCCGGAGCGTAGGCGAGCCGGCCACCGCGAACAGACCTCCCCATAAGACCGATGCCGAGGGAGTTGGCTCCCGTCCGATAAAAAGCCCCGGAGCAGTTTCGCCGGGGCTTTCTTCTTTATGTCTGCGGCGCAAGCGCGGACGGTATCCCCCTTGTGGGACCGGCAACGCCAAAAGTCGGTGCTGGCGCTACGGCGCTCCTGAAGCTCAAAACCCCGCTGCGGACAGCCGGTCTTTGGTGTCAATCACTACCGCCTTTCCTGTATCAAGAATACGGCCACCGCAGTATTTTCATTCGGGCATGTGCCGGGTATTTTTGAATGGATGGAGATTCCATGTTGTTTTGCTTTCCGGCAAGACGCGACACGGGTTACATGGGGATAAAGATCATGGGTGCGCAAAGTTCAGCAGATCTTCAGGTAGCCGAGTCGGAACAGGACATATTTCATGGGCCGCGACTTTCGAAAGTCGGGACGATTACGGCACCCTGATTCTCGATCGCGTGGGTCGGATTCTCAGTTGCGGAACGCCCGCGGAGCGGATATTTGGAGCAAGCCAGGTTCGCCTGATAGGGAATCTGATTTCCGATTTTGTCGCGGGTCTGTTTCTCGGCGGAAGTTCGCCGAGCTATAACGCGAGGTATCTCGTCCACCTCTGTACCGACGGCCAATGGCGCAAATACGATGCCAGGGATGCCGGCGGGCAGGCTTTTGCCCTTGAGGTCAACCTGGCGCGCATGGCAACAACGGCCGGTTCGGATCGCGAAATGTTCCTGCTGAAGGTGCGCCGCCCCGAACAGAACACAGGGCACTAAACTACTGGCTGGCGGCCGGGATAGACGCCATGGGGATGGTACGCGCGCTGTTGTGTGCCCGCTGTTGTGTACCAATTGCCGGCGTCTGAATGTGGCCGAAGGAAGCTGCTCGGATCGGACGCAGGATCGATGCTTGTAAGTGCTGCTGGCCCGTCGCGTACCGATGGCGGCAGGCGCTCGAGCAAGGCCGCCTTGTCGACCGGCTGCAGCGCTGCATTGCGGACCAGGCAAAGGCTGAAAGGCCGGGCGCTGGACGCCAGATCCAGGCGGTCCATGATCTCCCGCAACTACTGCGCCTGCTTCAGACTCATGCGCCGGCAGGTAAATCACTATTGATGATCATCATGCGTTCGCCGACGCGCCAGATCGACGGACTTGCTTGGCGGAACACGTGAAGCGATCCATCGCGCATGCGCACCGTCACTTCCTGCTGCCTGGTCAACTTTTTCTGCTGGGAGCCAGACTGAGCGCCGGCGGCTTCCGTATCTGCCGGAACAATTTCGCGCACGGTTACGATGACGCCACACTGCGGGCATTTCGCGGCTGGCTCGGCGGTGGGGACGGGCCAGCGGGCGTCGGGGGCTTCCGCGCCTTCGTCAGCGCCATTCTCGAGAGTCGGTGCTGGCGACACGGCGGCAAAGCGGGAGGTAAAGCCGGTAAAGCCGGTCAAGACGATAAAACCGGTGACGCAGACCAGGATGATCAAAATGCGCCAGCTCATCAGTGGCGGTTGCGGCAAGTGAATGGTTTGAGTTTTCATGTCATCCTCGCGAGCTGGGCAGTCCGGTTGGTCTGGTGATCCGGAGGCTCATAGTGGCCGAACGGTGCGACCGACTCCGTGCGCTGGCGCGCTTATCAGCGATATTTCAGGCAGGGCCGGGGTTTGCGAGCGTTTGCCAGCGCTATGCGTTAGCGAACAGACCTGAGCGGCAAGGAAATCGCGCATTCGAAACGCGGGGTGCATACATGGATGGGTATGCGCCATGGTGACGGAATTCTGCAACTCTGGAACAACAGCGGATCGAGAGGCGATGCTGCGCGATATTGTCGACGAAGGCGCGTTCACCCGCTACGAGATCGGCCTCGGCGCGCTGGCCGACGCGGCCGAAGAGCGCCTGCAAGAGCTCGGTTATGGAAATGTCACGGTGCGACATGGCAACGGCAATCAGGGCTGGCCCGAATATGCGCCCGTCAATGGCGTCATCGTCACCGCGGCCGCGCCGCATGTTCCGCCGCCGCTCATCAAGCAGTTGAAGCCCGGGGCGCGGCTGGTCATTCCGGCCGGGCACCCCGGAGGCGTGCAGCAACTGCTGCTTGTCGAAAAACGCGTCGATGGTTCCGTCAGCAGCCGGAGCATCCTGATGGTTGCTTTCGTGCCGCTGACGCGGTCGCAGTCATCGCCTCGCGGCAGATGCCAAACCCGCGCCAACCTCGCGCCAAGCTCAATGAAATTGTCGGCCTGCCGGCGGCAACCGCGCCGGCAGAGATCGCCGGCGCCAGCGAGGAGCGCTTTCAGTCGCTGTTCAGGCGTGCGTCGCGCGGCGACCCCGCCGCGCGACGCGAACTGGTCCGCTTGCGGCTCGCCTACCTCAAGGCTTACGTCGGCCAGGGGGCACGGCAGCGCTCGGCGCACCCGTCGGCGTCATGCCCGACATAGTCCGGCCGGGCAGATTTGCGGCATCTAAGCCGCGTCCAGCGCCTGGCGCAGGTCGGCCAGCAGGTCGGCAAGATCCTCGAGACCGACAGAAAGCCTGACCAGACCTTCGCCGATCAGGTGTTCGGCGCGTTCTTGCGGCGTGTAGAAGCAGTGCGTCATGCTGGCCGGATGCTGGGCCAGGCTTTCGGCGTCGCCGAGGCTCACGGCGCGGGTGAATAGCCGCAGCGCGTTCATGAAGCGGCGGCCCACCTCGATGCCGTCCTTGAGTTCGAAGGCGATCATGCCGCCGGGCTGCGCCATCTGGCGTCGGGCCAGCTCGAACTGGGGAAAGCCGGGCAGACCAGGGAAATGCACCACTGAAACCTTGGGGTGCGCGGCGAGGAACTCGGCCACGCCCTGCGCGTTGGCGCAGTGGCGATCCATGCGCAGGGCCAGGGTCTTGAGCCCGCGCAGCACGAGGAAGGCGTCCTGCGCCGAGAGCACGGCGCCGGTCATGTCCTTGAGCCCGTGGAAGCGCACCTGCGTCAAGGTTTCCAGCGGACCGACGATGGCACCGGCCAGCAGGTCGCCGTGGCCGCCGAGGTACTTGGTCGCAGAATGCAGCACGAAGTCGGCGCCGAGTTCGAGCGGGCGCTGCAGGTAGGGCGTGCAATAAGTGTTGTCGACCACCGTCAGTGCGCCGTTGCGGCGCGCGATGGCGGCCACGGCGGCGATGTCGACCAGGCGCATGTTCGGGTTGGCGGGCGACTCGAAGAACACCACGCGCGTCGCCGGATTGATGGCGGCTTCGAGATTGGCCGGATCGGTCAGGTCGGCATGCGTCACCTTGACGCCGAATTTTGCCAGCCCGTGGTTGAGGAAGCCGAAGGTACAGCCGTAAAGCGTCTTGTCGGCGATGATCTCGTCGCCCGGTGCGAGCAGGGTCCATAGCAGCGAGGTGGTGGCCCCTTGGCCGGAGGCCGTCACCAGCGCCGCCTCGCCGCCTTCGAGTTCGGCCAGGCGCGCTTCGAGCAGCGCCGTGGTCGGATTGCCGACGCGCGAATAGACGAAGCCGGCCTGCTCGCCGGCAAAGCGCGCCGCGCCGTCCTCGACGGTCGGAAAGGCGTAGGTGGAACTCAGGTAGAGCGGCGGATTGAGGGAGCCGTGGCCGGCGTAGGCGTCGTAACCGTGGTGGATCGCGCGCGTGGCGAAACCGGCACGGGGCTTGTGTTTGTCGCTCATGGCGGTGGCCCGGAGACTGGAAGTGGCAGCTATCTTACCGGCTTGCCCTTGCCCAAGAAAAACGCCACGGCGTTTTCTTGTCGGGCGCATTGCGTGTTGCCTGTTCAAAAGTTGCGCAGGACGCACCGCGCCGGCACTGGCGATACGCCGATTCCGTGCATTTCTCCGCCACCGTATCCGCTACCCTGCGGAATGCAGCAAAATAGCGCACTTTTTCCTGCCGCCCCCGTTGCAGCGTCTGCATGCATATCAAGCAATTCACCCAGTTTCATGAAAACCCGGCAATCATTGCCTGGTGGTGCACATGGATGGGCCGGGCTCTGCGCCAATTCACACCATTCAGGCGACGGGCCATCCTTGCCGCTGGTGCCCTGTGGGTATGCTTCAAAAGTACGCTGCGCATCGTCAAATCGGCTGATCTGCCCGGTCCGGCCGACGGCACGCTCGCCGCGCTGCTGGTCGCGTTTGCACTGGTCACCATCGCCTGGTTGCTCTATCGTGCCGCCGCCGGGTTTTCATCCCTGCCCTTGTGGGTCAGAAAACACCCCCAACTGACCCTGCACTCGATGTACTGGGGGTTTCTCGTGGTGCTATGGACCACCGCACCAAGCCACGGGCTATGGCGGCAGGTGCTGGCCGGCGTGGCACTGATATTTCCCCTTCTGATCTGGCGCTTCGCCTACGTGCTGCTTTCCGGGCAGCACGGCCGCATGGCTGGAACACGCTTCTCGGACCACCTGCTCACCCTGTGGCCGATATACGGTGGATCCAACACACCATATGGCAGCGGCATCGGCTACCTCGCGCGCAGCGAAGCGAAAACCGAAGACGAACTTGCCCGGTCACAGCTGGCGGGAATAAAGCTTCTGCTCCTGTGCGGCTTGTGGATGGTCGTCAAGGAAATAATGGAAGGGGTACTTTACGGCCCGGGAAATGAACTGACGCAGAAACTGGGCGGATACACGCTGGCAGTCCCCAAGCTCGGGCGCATGGTTGCAGGAGAAGCCGCGGACTCCGGATTGTGGATATCCTGGCTCGCCATCTACTGCGAACTCATCCTTCAGGTGCTTCGTCAGGCAATCCATGGGCATGCGATCATCGCCGTCCTGCGCCTGTTTGGCTTCAACGTGTTCCGCAACACCTACAAGCCCCTGCTGGCGGAATCGATTGTCGAGTTCTGGAATCGCTATTACTACTATTTCAAGGAACTCATGGCGAATTTCTTCTTCCTTCCCACTTTCACCCAGCTGGGCAAAAAGTTGCGCAACTGGCCCGCTTTGCGGCTGTGTGCCGCCGTTTTCGCCGCCGCTTTTATCGGCAATACCTATTACCACCTGATCAATCTCGAGCGAGTGATGGTAGACGGTCAGGTTCTGGAGGCGCTGTATGGGCATCGCTCGCGGATGTTCTACTGCTTTTTGCTGGCTTTCGGTATATTTGTCTCCATGCTGCGCCAGCAACGTCGGGGCGGGCGGGCGCTGGCATCCGGGCTGGCGAACCGACTCCTGCGGATTGCCGGAGTGTGGACATTTTTCAGCCTGATTTTCATCTGGAATGTGAGGAGCGGTGCGTCCTTCACGGCTCGGGCAAATTTCTTTTTCAGTCTTTTCGGACTCGCGTAAACTTTTTTTCGGGGATGGGATAACACATGTTTTTTGATCTGAATATCGGAAATCTTGCCGAGCCGGTCAGCGGCCGCTCCTGGAGTCGCCAGGAGATTCACGGGCAAGTGGCGCGCCGGGTTGCGCGTTTCCAGCGGCACGGGTTGACACGCGGAGACCGCGTCTTCCTGCCCTTCGGCAATTCGCTGGAATTTTTCGCCGAGCTGCTTGCCATCTGGAAACTCGGCGCCTGTGCCGTACCGATCGACGCCCGCCTGACGGCATTCGAAATCAAGACCCTGGTGGCGGCAGCCATCCCCAAGTTGGCGGTGATCGACCATCTGACCGAGGCCGTAGTCACTCAAGCGCTTGCAGAAGCGGGGGTACCGGCATTCGAGACCACCGCTACCGGCAGCGAGCAAGCGCAGGCCGGCCTGAGCCAACTCGATGATGACGCCTTGATTCTGTTTACTTCCGGCTCGACGGGCGCACCGAAAGGTGTCGTCCATACGCACCGCTCGCTACGGGCGCGCTGGATGGGATTGCGCGATTCGATCGGTGTTGAGGCATTTGCCCGCACGCTGTGCCTGCTACCGACGCATTTTGGCCACGGCCTGATCTGCAACTGCCTGTTCCCCTGGCTGTCGGGTAAGGATCTGTTCATCACCCCGCCGTTCAAGCCCGAGATCATCATGCGCCTGGGCAAGCTGCTCGATGACAACCGGATCACCTTCATGTCTTCGGTGCCGGCCATCTGGAAACTTGCGCTGAAGCTGTCCAAACCGCCGCAGGCGAAGACCTTGCAGCGCGTGCATTGCGGTTCGGCCCCCTTGTCGGCGCACGCTTGGAACGAGATCCGGACCTGGACCGGCACCCGGCAGGTATGCAACGCTTATGGCATTACCGAGACCGGCAGCTGGGTCGCCGGCTTGAGCGATGCAAATTGTGAAGCGGAAGACGGCCTGATCGGCGAGGGATGGGGGGCGATCATCAAGGTCCTGAAGACTTCCGATGCTTCGGTTCCTCTCAGCCCGGATGATGAATGCCAGCCCGGCGAATCGGGCTTCGTCTGGCTTAATACGCCGGCATTGATGAAGGGCTACTTCCAGCGCGACGATCTGACCAAGCTGGCGGTCAGCGACGGCTGGTTCCTCACCGGCGACATCGGCGCGATCGATGAACGCGGCAGGCTGGTCCTGCGCGGCAGGGAACGCGACGAAATCAACAAGGGCGGGATGAAGATCTATCCCGCCGACGTGGACGCCGTCGTCGAGCGTTTCGAGCGCGCCAGCGACGTGTGCACATTCGCGCTCGATGACGAAATCTACGGCCAGGCGATTGGCATCGCGGTGGTCCTGAGCAACAAGGATGATGCAACGATCCGGGCGCTTTACAGCTGGATGAAAGCCCACCTGGCCGAGCACAAAATGCCGGTGCGCTGGTGGGTGGTCGAAGAAATTCCGCGCACCTCGCGGGGAAAAATCAACCGTGATGCGGTGAAGTCCGCCTGCGCCAATTTCGCGTCGATTGATCTGAACCGGATTCTCGCCGGGGAGAAGCACTGATGGCAGACGAGCGCCAGCAACGCTTGCAGGGCCTGATCGACTTCCTGCGAACCATCCAGAAACCCGGCAAGGCCATCGAGAGCGTCGGGCTGGATGAGAGCCTGGTCGCCTGCGGCCTGATCGACTCACTGGCGATCATCGAGATCGTGATGTTTCTTGAAAAGAATTACGGGATTGATTTTGCCGCCAGCGGATTGGACCCCGACCGGCTGGCAACCATCACGGGCATTCTCGGCGTGATCGAAGAAGCTCACCCGTAACTCCGGAACATTTCGTGAGGCTGTGAAAACGCCCCCTTGGATTTCTCCACGGGGGCGTTTCATTTGCACGATCAAAAGTTCCGCAGGACGCCAGCGCGCTGGCGCCGGTACTACGGCGAATGCGCGCTGGAAGGCCCGCCCGTTGCCATGAGTGTTACCGTTTGCTATAGTAATACCAACTTAAAAAGTATTACTGGAGATTGCCATGCTGAGTTCGTCGGTCACTACCAAGGGGCAAGTCACCATTCCCATGGAACTTCGCGAAAAGCTTGGGATCAAGCCTGGCGACCGCGTGGGTTTTGTCGATGAGGGTGGCAAGATCGTGCTTCAGCGTCAGGAAACAGCCATCGAAGCGTTGTTCGGAATCGTCAAGACGCGCAAGGGAGCGACGCTGGAACAAATGGAGGGCGCCATCGCCGCTGGCCGAGGCCGCCATGCTCGCGGTTGATACGAATGTGTTGGTGCGCGTGCTGGTCGACGATCCGACGGCACTTGATCAGTGCCGGGCCGCACGCCAGGCCGTGAGCGAGGCCGGTGAAGTTTTTGTTTCCCAGGTGGTGCAGGTTGAGACGGTCTGGGTGCTCGTCAGCGCGTATGGCCTGAACAAGACGAGCCTGCAACGCACCCTCGGTGCAATCGCCACGCACCCGGCTTTCCATTTGCAGCGCCGCGACATGTTTCAAGCAGCGCTCCAGATTTATCTGACGGCGCATGCAGACTTCGCCGACTGCATGATCCTGGCGGAAAGCGCCAGCGCAGGCCACGAACTGCTGACTTTCGATCGAAAACTCGGAAAATTGCCCGGTGTCCGCTTGATCCCCCGGTAAAGGCTCGGCCATCAACGTCGGTGCGGCACTGGTTTCGTCGGGACTTCTCGCGTGAAAACGCCCCCACGGTCTCCCGACGGAGGCGTCCTGAAAAGTCGGCGCCGGCGATACGGCGCCTGAAAGCCGCTTACGCCGTCACGGTATACGCCAGATCCTTGAACTCCGCGATCTGGTCGAAGTTCATGTAGCGATAGACGTCGGCGAGCTTGGCTTCAAGCAACTTCACCTGCTCCATGTACTCGTCCACGGTCGGGATCTTGCCCATCAGCGGCGTTACGGCCACCGCTTCCGCGACGCCCGGGCCATCGCCGTGAGCAGCAGATCAGTGGGCGATCGGCTTGAACTGCGGATCGTCAAAATAAGTGGCGTATTTTTCCAGCGCGCCGATGACCTTCACTGCGCCGTCCTGGCGTTTGGCCTTCTTGACCTTGCCGGACATTTGTTCGGCGCCTGCCAGCAGGTCCGCCACGATCAGGTGGAGTTGCGCGTCGGCCTTGGGTTCCAGCTTGCAGTTGGCGACGATGTTGCCGACCTCGCCTTCGACCTTGCGCGCCAGTGCGCCATAGCCGGCCGGAGCCAGGCGGTTTTCGTGAATCTGGTGCAGCGAGGCCTCGACGGACTGGCGGATGCTTGCCATGGACTTGCGCAACGCCTCGTCGGTTGCCCATTTCGTCCCGGCATTGAGTTGCAGGGTCGTCGGCGCAGCGTGGTCGGCGTGCGCGTCGTGCTTGTGCGCCGGCGCGGCAAGAGCTGCGGCAGAGAGCGCGAGCCCGGCAACAAAAAGGAACGCGTGCAGCGTGCGCGAGATTTTCTGTTTCATGTTTGTGGATCTCCGTTCAGATGAGTGATGCCCGCCGTTGCGCCCGATGCGCCCTGTTGCAGGCCTCACTGACTTGAACGAGCGACCGCGGCAAATGTTCCATTCTCCATTTTCAGTCGCGGTGCAACTGCTCGATGGTCGACGGCGTCACGGGCTGCGCCAGCAGCAGCCGGGCGAGGCGCTCGCGTTGCGCCGGCTGCAGCAGTTCGCGTTCGCGCAGCAGTTGCTCGATCACCAGCTTCTGCTGCTGATCCTGCAGGCGGGCGATGGCCGTGCGCTCGCGATCGATCAGCGCCGGGTCGGGCGTCTCGGCAAAGATGGCGTGGATCATGCGGTCACGATGCACGCGGATTTCCTCGGCGCCGGCGCCGAGCTGGCGCAGGAAGCCGGCTTCCGATTCGTGCCAGCGCTGCAGTTGCTCGGCGCTCAGCTGCAGGTGGCGCGGCAGGCTCTCGCCCGCCGGTGCGGCTGTCGGAACTGCGTTGCGGTAGGCAATCGCGCCGAGTACGCCGAGGTTGATCAGCAGCGAAAGAATCAGGGCATTGCGCAGCAGGTTCGGTTTCATTTGAGGCTTCCCTTGACGTAGCAGGATTCGAGGCCGATGCAGAGGTTGCCCGGCGGCATGGTGTCGAAAACGCGCAGCGCGGCGATGCGCGGCGCCGTGGCCGCACCGCCGGCGACCAGCGTTGAGCCCATGAAGACCCCGACTGCAATCGACGCGGTGGCGCCGACGGCAAGCGGCCAGCCCAGCCGCCAGTCGTGCCTGCGCCGGGTTGCCGGCCGGCGGGGCGCCGCGGCGAGGCGGCCTTCTATCACCCCGGCCAGATCGAAGCCGAGGCTTGCTTCCGGCAGCGTCCTCAAGTCAGAGGCAAGCGCCTGGAGTTTGGCCAGATACGCGGTGCAGGCCGGACAGGTGGCGAGGTGGGCGGCGACGCGGCGGCGTTCGCCGTCGTCGAGTTCATGGTCGAGATAGGCCGACAACCCGGGCAGGTCGGGTGCGTGCATCGGTGTTGGCTGTTCAGTCATCGCGGTGTTCTCCGGTGTGGCGTTGGTAGCCGGCCAGGGCAGCGCTGCGGGCACGCGCCAGGCGGGATTTCACGGTGCCTTCGGCGATGCCCAGGGTGGCGGCGATTTCCGTGTAAGACATATCTTCCAGTTCGCGCAGCAGCAGGATTTCGCGGTGTTCGGCCGGCAGTTCCTGCAAGGTGCGCTCGAGCAGTTCGATGCTTTGCCGGTCGGCCAGCCGTTCGTCGGGCTGCCGTGCCGGATCGGGCGTGTCGTGGCCGTCTTCCCCGGTAGCAAGATCCGCGACGGAGACGAACTCGATGCGCTGGCGCCGTCGCAGCACGTCGAGCGCGGCGTTGTGCGCGATGCTGAACAGCCAGGTGCGGAGCTGCGCTTCCGGCCGCCAGCCGGGCAAGGCCTGATGGGCTTTCATGAATGTCTCCTGCGTCAGATCCATGGCTTCGTCGCGCGCCCCGATCAGGCGCAGGATGAAGCGGAACACGCGATCCTGATATTCACGGACCAGCGCGGCGAAGGCGCGGTGGTCGCCCGCCTGCGCCTGCGCGATGAATCCGCGTTCCGTCGCTTCGGTCATGCGGATCATCCGTGCCGTACCTGCCATGCAAGTTCAACGAACGGACGACGAAAAAGTTCCAGCGGAGCGGATTTTTCGATGCGATGCCGGCGCGCGATCACGCGGTGCTCACGACTTTCTGCCGGTACGCAGCGGCGTCAGCAAGTCGCTCAGGCCGTTATGATCGATCTCGTGCATCAGCGCCAGCAGGCGGCCGATTTCGCCGGGAGGAAAGCCCTCGCGGGCGAACCAGTTGAGGTAGTTGCCCGGCAAATCGGCGATCAGCCGCCCCTTGTGCTTGCCGAAGGGCATTTCGCGGGTGACCAGTAGTTGGAGGTCTTCGGCATGCATGAGAAAAGGCCCGCGTTGGCTGGAACGCCATGGTAATGCGATCGCGAAAAAACAACGCCCCCGTGAATTGCTCCACGGGGGCGCTTGAAAAGTCGGCGCTGGCGATACGGCGCCGAATGCGGCTTACACCGTCACCGTATCCGCCAGTTCCTTGAACTCGGCGATCTGGTCGAAGTTCATGTAGCGATAGACGTCGGCGGACTTGGCTTCCAGCGACTTCACCTGCTCCATGTACTCGGCCACGGTCGGGATGCGGCCCATCAGCGCCGTCACCGCCGCCAGTTCGGCGGAACTCAGGAAGACGCGAGTATCGATGCCGAGCCGGTTGGGGAAGTTGCGCGTCGAGGTCGATACCGCCGTGCTGCCCTTCCTGATCTGCGCCTGGTTGCCCATGCACAGGCTGCAGCCCGGCATTTCCATGCGCGCGCCGGACTTGCCGAGGATGGCGTAGTAGCCTTCCTCGTTGAGGATCATGGCGTCCATCTTGGTCGGCGGCGCGATCCACAGCCGGGTCGGGATGTCGGTCTTGCCTTCGAGCACCTTGCCCGCGGCGCGGAAGTGGCCGATGTTGGTCATGCAACTGCCGATGAAGACTTCGTCGATCTTTTCGCCGGCGACTTCGGAGAGGATCTTGACGTCGTCCGGGTCGTTCGGGCAGGCCAGGATCGGTTCCTTGACATCGGCCAGGTCGATCTCGATCACGGCGGCGTACTCGGCATCGGCATCGGGGGCGAGCAGCGTGCCGTTGGCGATCCAGGCTTCCATCGCCTTGACGCGGCGCCCCAGGGCGCGCTTGTCGTCGTAGCCTTCGGCGATCATCCACTTCATCAAGGTGATGTTGGAGCGCATGTACTCGACGATCGGCGCCTTGCTCAAATGCACGGCGCAACCGGCGGCGGAGCGCTCGGCCGAGGCATCTGTGAGTTCGAACGCTTGTTCCACCTTGAGGTCGGGCAGGCCCTCGATTTCGAGGATGCGTCCCGAAAAAATGTTCTTCTTGCCCTGCTTGGCCACGGTCAAGAGGCCGGCCTTGATGGCGTAGAGCGGAATGGCATTGACCAGGTCGCGCAGGGTGATGCCGGGCTGCAGCTTGCCGCGGAATTTCACCAGCACGGATTCGGGCATGTCCAGAGGCATCACGCCGGTGGCGGCGGCGAAGGCCACCAAGCCGGAACCGGCGGGGAAGGAAATGCCGATCGGGAAACGCGTGTGCGAGTCGCCACCGGTGCCGACCGTGTCGGGCAGCAGCAGTCGGTTGAGCCAGGAGTGGATCACGCCGTCGCCCGGCTTCAGCGAAATGCCGCCGCGTGCGGTGATGAAACTCGGCAGGGTGCGGTGGGTCTTGACGTCCACCAGCTTGGGGTAGGCGGCGGTGTGGCAGAAGGACTGCATCACCAGGTCGGCGGAGAAGCCGAGGCAGGCGAGGTCTTTCAGTTCGTCGCGGGTCATCGGGCCGGTGGTGTCCTGGCTGCCGACCGA
>JANMTA010000417.1:0-12332 GCA_031389965.1 Betaproteobacteria bacterium | reverse complement strand
CATCTCGTTGATGCCGTCGTAGTCCCACTCGTCGAACGGCGTCATCTGATAGACCCAGTTGACCTTGCCGGTATCGACATCACGCGACCAGATCGACATCGTCCACTTGTTGTCGCCAGGACGCTGCGACGGGTTCCAGGTCGACGGGTTGCCGGTGCCGTAGAACACGGCATTCAGCGCCTTGTCGTAGCTGAACCAACCCCAGGTCGAGCCGCCGCCGATCTTCCACTGATCGCCCTTCCAGGTCTTCAGCGAGGAATCGGCGCCGACCGGCGTCACCTTGCCGTCCATCCAGGTCGTGGTCTTGGCCGGGTCGATCAGCATGTCGGCGTCGGGACCGACGCTCCAGCCTTTCCATACCTGCTTGCCGGTCTTGATGTCGTAGGCGGCGAGGAAACCCCGTACGCCCCATTCGGCACCCGAGATACCTGTTATAACTTTGTCCTTGAAGACGTGGGGGGCGTTGGTATTGACGGCACCGACTTTCGGATCACCATTCTTGACATCCCATACCTTCTTGCCGGTCTTGGCATCGAGCGCGACCAGCATCGAGTCGGCCTGCTGCAGGAAAACCTTGCCTTCGGCGTAGGCGACGCCACGATTGACCGTGTCGCAGCACATTTGCGGGATAACGGCCGGATCCTGCTTCGGCTCATACTTCCACTTGATCTTGTTGGTGTTCAGGTCGACGGCAAACACCTTGTTGGGGAAGGCCGAATGGATGAACATCGTGTCGCCGATGACCAGCGGCGAACCCTCATGGCCGCGCAGCACGCCGGTGGAGAACGTCCACGCGACCTGCATCTTGCCGACGTTGCCGGTATTGATTTGATTGAGCTTGCTGTAACGCTGGTTGTACATGTCGCCAGCCTGCATAGCCCAGTTCTTGGAGTCGGCAATGTTCTTCTCCACGTCGGCGTTGGCCATCGCCAAGCCGGACGCAGCAGCAACAACTGCCGACATTAGGTACTTTAATTTAATTTTCATACTTGCTCCTCGTGTTATCGGTTTTAAGTGAGTGCTGCTGTTTGAACACTACCAGTCTGCATTTTGATTCTAACTCTCACTACCCTCCCCTTCAATACTAAGGCGGGCAGCCCCGGCTTTGAAACGTCATCCAGCTTCCCAGGCTTGCTACTGAACCCAAGTCCGGCGCGTCCACAACCTGTCACCCCTGAAGCATGAAACATACCTGAATTTGCAGGACGGGTCCAAGCGACCCAGTTGGTTGCGGGAGCCAAGCTTTGAGGCCGAGTTTCGGTCGCTCGGCGCAGTGTCATGGAATTGTTCGCCTGGATTTGTGTAACAAAATAGTTACAACTGTATCGCTCCGATGGCGAAACGTTACTCCATTTTCTAATTGCCGCGAACTCTGGCGCGGAGAACCTTGACGGCGACCGCACGGCAGGGCAGATAATTTCCTGCTGATGTTGCGGCGCAGTATTTCCGGTGAGGACGATATCCTCGCCGGCACTGTTCGAGCAATTGGGTCCGTAGCTACTGTTCGACGACACTCTTCAGCTTTTCGAGCCCCGTCTTGTAGACCCCGGTGATTGCTTTCTCCGCCGCCTCGTCATTCCGGTCGGGAGGTGGATCATTGTTGGGGTAGCCCCGATAGAAGGCGCCGCGCCATTCAACGAGCGATTTGCCGCCATCGATGGCCTTGACCGAGAGCGTCGAAGCGTAATTCGTCACCGGCAGCACGCCTTCCTTCATCCGGTATTTCAGAACCATTTTCTTGCTGTCGAACTCCTCGAGTTCCTCGATCACTTTCCCGCCGCCCGTGAGCGTCAAGGTTCTCTGCGAGCCGATATTGTTGCCGTCGCTCGCCTTGCTGTCCGCCACGGCCGGATGCCAGCCCGACATGCCGTTGAAATCCCCTACCTTGGCCCAGACCTTGGCTGGCTCCGCATTGATGGTCACGCTTTCGGTGACCTTCAAGCGGCTCGGCCCGTGGGCGACGGCCAGATGTGCCGCGATAAGCATTGGCACGGCGACTACGGATTTGCGCATTTGAACTTCCTCCTCGTTGATGAAAAATCTGTGCCGTCGCGACCTGGTCAGGAATGATCATGGCGTGCCGATGAAACTGCCGAACCCGCGGCTGTTCCTGCCGGTGGCGATCGTCGCGTGGGTGCGATAACTGGCCATGTCGATGACGCTGACGTTGTCGTCCATCCAGTTGACGACGTAGGCGCGTTTGCCATGCACCGCAATGCCCTCGGGAAACCCCCCGGTGGCGACCGTGTGCAAAATTTTCAAACTGCCTGTATCGATCACCGAGAGCGTATCGGCGTGCTGGTTGGTCACCAGCAACTGCCGGCCATCGATACTTAGCGCAGCACAGTAGGGCGTATTTCCGACGTTGACCTTGCCGACGAGGCGGCGCGTCCCTGCGTCCAGGACGCTCACGTCGTTGCTGCGCACATTGACAACGTACAGCCGGCGACCATCCCGGCCGACCGAGATGCTGAACGGGCGGTCCCCGACCTCGATGACCTGAATGACCTTCCTGGTGTTCGGGTCAATGACGGAAACCGTGTTGTCGTCCCGATTGGCGACATAGACATCGTGACTGATAGGATTGACGGCGACCCCGGCCGGCGCCGAGCCAACCGGAATACGGGACACAACCTTCAGCGCCGCAGTGTCGATGACCAACAGAACATTGCTGAACCAATCGGCCAGATAGACATCCCGTCCGTTGGTTGCAACGGCGATGCCGACGGGCCCCTCCCCGGCCGGGATCGTTGCAACGACTTCGTTGCGAATGGTGTCTATGACCGAGATGTTCTTGCTGTCCGGGTTGCTGACATAGGCCCGCTGGCTTGCCAGATGGACGGCTATACCAGCGGGGCCTTTGCCGACCGGGATCGTCGCCACGACGCGATCCTGCGCCAGGTCGATGACGCTGACATCGTTGCTTCCCTGGTTGGTGATGTAGGCGAAAGGTGCGGCGCACGCGACGCTGCCGAGACATAGCGCCGCCCAGAGGAGGAAATAACCGGCAATCCGCCGTCGGAATGCCCTTGTCCGTCGGTCCCGACGGCCCGGCGAAATGCCGGGCGGCACGCTGAATTCGTCGAGCGCACGCTGGCCGGAAAAGGGGCCGTTTGGCTGGCCGCGCGTCTTGGGCCATCCGCGCAGTTTGCCCATGTCGGTCATGAAGTCTCCGGCTGAATGATCACGAATCAGGCAGCGACGAGTATCTCTCCGAGACCGCCGTTGGCGCGGTCGCCGACGAAGCGGCGGACGCGTTCACCGTGCGGCGCGAAGCGCGCTGCCGCGGCATCGACTCCTGCGAGGTGGCGTGCGAACAGACGCAGGAACATCAATTCGTGGGTGCCGCAGTCGTTGAACGTCGCCGGCAATTCTGCCGCCCCGGCCAGCAGAAGCGTACCCCGCTTCATCGCGTAACCCGGCAGCGCACCGACCCGACCGCGAACCGCGATGGTCCCGGCGAGCATGCGCGACGCGCAGTAGTCGCCGGCGTTGCCGCCGACCAGAATGATGCCGCGGCGCAAGTGGTCGCCTACGCGGTCGCCGGCGTCGCCATCGACGATGACGAGTCCGCCGAGCATGCCCTGCTTGTCGCCGGCGATCGCGGCACCGAGGAAGTCGCCGACATTGCCGCACACATGCAAGATGCCGGCGGCCATGCCGGTGGCGGCGAAGGCGCCGGCACCGCCGGATACGCGAATCCTGCCGGAAACGAGACCGGCACCGAGAAAGGCGCCGACGTCACCCTCGACTTCGAGCGAGCCTCCGTTCATATTGGCGCCGATACGGTCAAGTTTGCTGCAGGCGTTGCGGATGACCAGCACATCGGAGGACTCGCCGGCGATATCGAATAACTCCCCCGTAGGCAGGCGGCGGTTGCCGGATTGAAGTTCGATCGCAGCGATCGCAGCGGCTGACTGACCGGCCAGCCGGTCGGGGGTCAGCGGCGAGCAGTCGACGGCGATCGTCGGGACTGCCTTCAGGGTCAACAACATTCGACTCATGCCAGTATCTCCCTGAGGTGGAAGTGATACTTGCCGAGCTTGCCGCCATAATTGCCGGCGGTGATGCGCTGGATGCCGCCGGCCGCGCCGATAGCGCAGACCGCCTGCATGCCGAGGCGCATCGCCTGGCGGATGTCGGCCTCGGTTATGCCGTCAATGACAATCTCCAGCACGGCGCCGGTTTCGGGGGGAAGTTCGCTGCTGCCGATTCCGCGCAGTGTGGGGCAGAAGGCGTCGTTGGTCGATGCACTCAATGCCTTGTACTTCGAGCCGACTTTGGAGCCGGAGCGAACCACGCCGCCGGGGAAGGGCATGACCACGCCAGGCAGTTTGCGCATCGTATCGATCGCCGCCTCACATGCCAGCAGCGCCTGCATCTGGCTGGCGGCGAGGACGAGAAAGTTGCCACCACCGACGGCCTTGACGACGCCGGCAGTTTCCTCGCAGATGAATTCGCCGTCCATGACCGGCACGCGCCAGTAGCGGCGGTCACCGAACAGCTTGGAAATCTGGTAGCCGTCAGCGAAGTAGCGCAGATTTTTGCCAAGAGCGACTTTCTCTTCACCGTCGCAGCCGGAAAATACTGCCGAGGTCGGAGAGGTCAGCACGCACTGGCCTACGCGGCGCTCAACCTGCTTTGCCAGTTCCTTGGCGGAGACGGCGAAAATCAGCAATGAAACGCCCGGACGGCCATCCGGCGTTTCGGCAGGCGAAAGCTCGTGCTCGATCCCGGCCTCGGCGCCGCAACCAATTACGGAAGTTGCAAAACCGGTGGCCGCATTGGCTGCGTAATAGGCCCAGCGCAGGTTCGCAGCGGTGATGATGAGGCGCGTCGCGCGCATGCCGAAGGCCTCGGCAAAGGTATCGTCGATGGCGACGCCGTTTATGATCATGCGACCCTCGCATGTCGACACTGATGGACCGTGAGGCGGCTTGATCCGCACTCGCAGAGCTCTTCCTCGTCGATGGCGAAATTCTCGAGGCGGGTGCTGCGATAGCGCGCGAAGTATGGCCGCAGCCGGTCTTCGATGCCGCGGTCGTAGGCCGGCTTGACGACGTGGGTCGCACCGAGCGTGACCTTGACGATGTGGCCGTCCTTTGCCACCAATTCCCCGTCTTTGAAGACGTAGTCGGGTGTCCTGAACATCGCCTCGCGGTCTTCGCGGTCGGTGTAAACAGTAATGTCGGCGCCGGCGCCGATGCCGAGGTGACCGCGATCGGCGAGGCCGAGAATTTTTGCCGGACCGGCACGGGTCATGATCGCCATCTCGTTCAGTGTGTATTCGCGGGTGATGCTGCCCAGCGTGCTGGCGGCCACAGCGTCCGGGTTCAGTCGCGCCAGTTGCTCGTTGCGGAAGGTTTTGTCCATCAGGAGCCGGATAAGGTGCGGATAGGTGGTAAACGGCGCGCCGTTCGGGTGGTCGGTGGTCAGGAATATTCGCCAGGGATCATCGACCGAGAGGAAAATCTCGAGGCCGATCGCCCATTGCAGCGCATTGACGAAGTTCTGGTCACGATAGCGGAAGGGAACGACGCCGCAACCGGCATCACATTCGATGTCCATCACCACCCACTTGTCCGGGCTGGCAAATTTGCGGTTGCGGTGCTGCGACATGTTGTCGCCCGAGGCAGTGACGGTCTGGCCGAAAAGGATCTGGCCGACATCGGCCGAAATGTTCGGATTGCGGTTGATCGCTTCGGCGATGCGAGCTGCGCCGGAAGAAAACTTGCGATCGCCCTCTGTGCCGTAGCTGTGGAACTGGATATGCGTCAGGTGCATCGGCAGACCCTCGATCCCGGCGATTGTCTCAAGCGTCGTATCAACGTTGCCGGGAACTCCGAGGTTGCAGCCGTGCACATGCAATGGATGCGGTACGCCAAGATCCTCGATCGCCTGTGCCAGGGTCAGCAGAATCGCCCGCGGGGTGATGCCGTAATGCGGCGACTGCTCGTCGAGGTCGAGCTTGCGCGCGTTAAACTTGAACGCGCTGATCCCGCCCGGATTAACCACCTTGATGCCGAGGCATTGCGTTACGTCGAGCGTCCAGGCGACGTAATCGTTGATCAGTTTCTGGTCCACTCCTTCCCGCATCAGCGAGAGCAGCAAGTCGTCATTGCCCAGCAAGGCATAGCCACCCTTGTCCACGATGGGCACGTCGCCCATTTCCATGTGGGCCTGGCGTGCGTTGGTCGGCAACAGCGCCGGTTCGAAGCAGGCGGTATAGCCCATTTCGGCGTAGCGATAGCCCGTGGCCAATGACGACGGCGCAGCATGACCGCAGCAGGCCCGGGTCAGTTCGGTCCGGGCCAGCAGGTCGGCGCGGTGGTCCTCGGGGAGCAGCGCCCGGGCAATGTTCACCTTGCCGCCGCCGATGTGCGTATGCATGTCGATTGCCCCGGCCATGACGACCTTGCCGGAAACGTCATAGTCCTGGTCCGGCCGGGCGCCGTCGCCCGGATCCGCAACGATGCGCCCGTCACGGATGTAGATATCGCGCACGGCTCCGTTTGCCACGTTGACGGGGTCATAGATGCGGCCACCCTTGAGTCTGGTAAGCATGGGATGTTCCTAACGCTTATGGCAGCGAGAGCCACCCGCTAATGATGAAACACGCGAAAGGCAAATTGAAGGCCCGCCCCTCCCTTCCGCTACGCGGCCCACGGCTGGCTTTGCACAGCCAGCCGGCTGCGGCGGCGCACCGCATGCGGTGCGAAACCCCGCCTCGCCCCCTCGCGGGGAGGCTATTGATTAGCTCGCTGCGCTCGACTATCACCGGTCGCTCCGAACATGTTGTCTCACGTTAAAGTGCCTGCTCGATTGCCGTCAGGGCTTCTGCGACTCTGGGCAGCTGACTGTCCGTCAGTTTGCGCAAGCGTATTGCCATGACGCCATCACTGCGGAAGAAATGTCCGGCATGGTGCAGGCCTGGTGTGGCTACCGGGATGAATACTGCCGGTGGCTTGGCAAAGCGCATTGCCGGGCTGCCGAGGACGATGGTCGGCACATCGGTTTCCGGCGGCACGCGCAGCGGATCGAAGGCGGAGACCCATAACAACACGTCAGCATTTCTGCTGGCGAGCAAGCGCTCGGTGCCAAAGTGATACGCGTCGTACTCAGGGACGCCTCGTCCAAAACCGGTGCGCAAGGGGAGCCCGGTCTGCCAGAGCGTCACCTGATTGGCAGTGACGTCGGCGTCATTGCCACCAAGGGGCAAGCCGGCGAAGCGCGTCGTCTCGTTCAAGTCGGAGACCAGGCCGCAGATCGACTGCACGATCAACTCCCCATGCGGTAAATCAAGGTCGGCGGCAGCCCAGGCGACGACACCGTATTTTGCCTTGCACATCTCGCCGGCCAGGGCGCTCAAGATTTCCATATCAATGCCCGCGACGTGGACGGCTTGCAGCGGGCGATTCGCGACCAGGCAGCGCAGCGCCCCGAAAACCTCACCGAGCTTGTTTGTCGGACAGTCCAGAACACGGGCACCTGCAGGTGCGTTCGGTCGGGCACCCATATAGACGACCGATCGTTGAAGCTGCCCATCGCAGAATGGCGAGTCGAGCGGGTCGATCAGGCGTTCGGCAAAGCGCGGAAAGCGACTGTTCGCCTCCGCGCCGACGATGAGCACGAAATCCGCGCGGGTCCTGACCTCTGCAAAAGTCGTCACGATCCAGCCGCTGTCTTGGAGTACAAGCAGGTTGCGCGACAACGCTGTCGAATTCATGTGGTCCACGATCGCGCCGATCCGGTTGGCCATGCTCAGCGCAGCCCGAACTCCACCAACGTCAGCGGCGAGACCGCTGATCAGCGGCTGGCTTGCCCCCCGAAGCAAGGTTGCTGCCCTGTCTACGCACTTTGCAAATGGTGCGGCAAGGTTCCCGATCGATCCGGTCGTGCTGGGCGCCGCTGAATTGATAGCGAATAACCGCCCACCTCTGTCGCATGCCTTGGCTTCGACGCTAAGGACAGTTCCGCTAACCCGAACGTCAAGGTCGTCGCAAGCAAGACCGCAAAAGGGGCAAGAAACGTGAGTAATCAATCGCGATTCATTGGAATAATTCATACCGGAATTCCGGACATTGTCGATTCACCATTTGGGTCGCAGAACTACCCACGGGGCTTATTCGCCAACCCCGTCGCAGGGATCGTGCCAGTCCAATAAAACGCCGCAAAAGGACACTAGGCGTGCGTGGTCTGCCCGATGCCGCCTTATCGGCGCCCTGTTTGAGCGTTTGAGGCCTTTCCCAACCTGGCAAAGCAGACTTATCTTTCATCGCCATTGCTTGCCGAGGTCGCGACAAGGGAATGCCAGTTGGCCCCCCCACACTGAAAGCTCGTGCCTTGGCGGACAAGGCGAGGGTCGATTGAGTGAGGCAAGAAGGATGACAATCTGTACCAATAACGGGGCGGAAGTTCCGTTTATGGGGCGCATAACGTAAGACTGAATACCGATAAGGTCACGATAGGCCGGTGGCAGGGTAGTTGCTTGCAAAGAACGGATGACGAATATGACCATCCCGTTCCGGGTACGAGGGGCGCAGATCACTGTCGCTGCGCCGGCGCGCCTGCACCTGGGATTCATGGATCTGAACGGCGACCTTGGCCGCAGTTTCGGAAGCCTTGGCCTCACAATCTCGAACTTGAGGACCGTGGTCGAGGCCGCGGCAGCAGGCATTATGAGTGTCGAAGGCGAGGACTCCGCCCGGGCGCTGCGTATCGCCGAGCGCATCAGCGATTTGCAGGGGATGCCGGGCAACGCGCGGATTGTAGTGCGCCAGGCGATTCCGGCGCACGCTGGATTTGGTTCGGGAACCCAACTCGCGCTGGCCGTCGGCAGTGCCATGGCACGGGTCAATGGATGGGATATGACGCCCAGGACAATCGCCAGGCTCTCCGGCCGGGGTTCCCGTTCCGGCATCGGCATCGGTGCTTTTGAAACAGGTGGCTTCATTGTCGATGGCGGACGCGGTGCGGATGATGTGCCGCCACGCATAATTTCCAGGATGTCCTTTCCCGATTCGTGGCGCATCCTGCTCGTATTTGACAGCCTTGATCAGGGTATCCATGGCAGCAACGAGTCGGCGGCCTTCGATGCGCTCCCGAAGTTTCCTGCCGAAAGTGCAGCCCATCTTTGTCGGCTCGTGATGATGCAACTTCTGCCGTCTCTCGCCGACGCCAACATCGTCGGTTTTGGCCGCGCGGTGACTACACTGCAACGAACGGTCGGTGACCATTTTGCTCCGGCGCAGGGAGGTCGTTACGCCAGTCCGGCGGTTGGCGAAGTCCTTGCCTGGCTGGAAAGCGAAGGGGCGGCCGGCGTCGGGCAGAGTTCATGGGGGCCGACCGGCTTCGCCATACTTGGCACCGAGCATGAGGCGCAACGCCTGCTGCAGCGAGCGCAGGAGCGTTGGCCTGATCCCGAACGGTTGTCATTCATGGTCTGCCGCGGTCTGAACAGCGGCGCCTCGACCCTGGAAACTTCTGCCGAAACAGCAACTGGACCCGGAGTCTGTTCGCTGACGCGATCTGATCCCTTGTACTTGTCCAATCACTCTCGAATATCATGACACAGCGCCCATATCTCCTGCACCTGTTTACCCCTGCACCCCAGGCCAGTCCATTCGATGTCAACATGGCCTACGATGCCGGCTACTCCGCGGTTATCCCCTATTGCAACGTCCAACTTTCCGATATTGGCAACTTGACGCAGGATGCGATTTTTTCCCGGGGTCCGAAGGGCGTGAAGTGCACGGGAATCTTTATCGGCGGGCGAGATATCGGTCTTGCTGCCGACATGGCCGATGCCGCCAGGGCGGCGATGGTGCCACCCTTCGAGGTTTCTGTTTTTGCCGATCCCAGCGGCGCGTTCACTACCGCCGCCGCCATGGTTGCGGCTGTCGAGCGGCAATTGCGGCACAGGCACGGCACCAATCTGGAGGGTGCCGAAGTGCTTATCCTGGGAGGCACCGGCCCTATCGGTGCCGCCGCGGCGGTCCTGGCCTGTGGTGCAGGAGCCAAGGTTCGCGTCGTCAGCAGTCGCGGCATTGAAGGTGCCAGACAGACGACCAACGCGATCAACGCCCGATATCAGGTGACTACTGAGCCTGCCGATGGAAGTTCGCCCGAGAGACTTGCAAGCCTGGTTGCCACGGCCCAGGTAATTCTTGCAACGGCCAAGGCGGGGGTGCAGGTGCTCAGCGCAGCTGAACTCGACACCGCCGCGGCCCTGCTGGTAGCAGCCGATGTCAATGCTGTTCCGCCGGCGGGAATCGAGGGCCTCGGCGTGATGGACGACGGCGCTGCATTGAAGGCCAAGTCGGGCAAAGCTGTTGGTATCGGTGCCCTGGCCGTCGGCAACGTCAAATATCAGTGCCAGAAAGGCCTTCTGGTATCCATGTTGCAGGCGGAGAAGCCAGTATTCATCGACTTTCGCACCGCGTTCGCGGCTGCGCGCCAGCTTTCGTCCTGACCACGGAACTTTCGCCGAAGCATGAAGCCCTCCCACCTGATCGTCGCCACCACCGGACGCGCGCTCGCCAGATCGGCTTGGCGCAGTGGCCGCCGGGTTGCTGTGCTCGATCTCTTTGCCGATCATGATACCCGTGGCTATGCGACGGTCTGCCAACGCATTCCGGCGTCTGATTGGGATCTGGACGCTGCGGCCACGGTGCGCGCGGCCAACGAAATCTGTCCAGTTTCGGTACCGTTGGTCACGGGCTCCGGCTTCGAAAACCAGATTGCCCTGCTTGACGCCCTGGCCCGTGGCCGAAAATTGTTCGGCAACTCCGGCGAGGTTGTGTCCACGTGCAAGGATCCGCGGCATTTCTTCACCCTGCTGGACCGTCTTCGGATCGCCCATCCGGAGACGTCGCTGACACTGCCGGAGAATCCTGGTGGCTGGCTGGCCAAAAAAATCGGCGGCAGCGGCGGAACACATGTTCGGCCAGCGCGAATCGATGAAACGTTCTCGCCGGATACTTACTTTCAGCGCAGTGTCGGGGGCGTCTGCGCGTCCGTGCTGTTTCTCGCCGATGGCCACCACGCCCGTGTCGTCGGATTCAATGAGATTTGGTCGCGGTCCGTTGGAGATACTCCTTTCGCATACGGCGGGGCGATCAATCAGGTCGCACTTGGCTCCACACTTCGCAGCCGAATTTCCATCGCTGTGGATGCCCTTGCCGGCGCACTCGGGTTGGTCGGTCTGAATGGCATGGATTTCATTGTTGATCGCGATGACTACCGGGTTCTCGAAATCAACCCGAGGCCGACAGCCACAATCGATTTGCACGATGATCAAGCTGCGGGCAGTCTCTTTGATCTTCATCTGCGGGCTTGCGCTGGCACCTTGCCGCCCGCATTGCAGATCTCGAATACCGTGCGTGCGCACGCCATCGTCTACTCCCCCGCCGGCCCTCTTCAAACTCCGAGGTGCGCCTTCCCCGACTGGTGCAGCGATGTGCCTGCGGCAGCGGCCGGCATTGCAACCGGCATGCCGGTATGCACGGTGCACGCTACCGGTGCAAGCGTCAGCGAAGTGAAGCGCCTGGTCAGCAAGCGCCAGGCTGCAATCGAAAACTTCCTCATGGAAAAAGCCGCATGACTCAAGCAGCAGAGATTCAGCGAAAGCTGGCCGCCGCGTGGCCCAGCGTCAGCGACCTTGCCGCACCGCTCGTGTCGGCCCTGATCCTTGATGCCGCCATCTTGCGCATTGGTGTGGAGCGCCTTGACAACGGCTGCATTCTTGTCGATGGTGGCATTGCCGTTTCGGGCAGTCTGGAGGCCGGGCGGCGAATCGCCGAAATTTGCCTTGGAGGCCTGGGCACGGTAAATCTGCAGACGGGCAACTCCTTTACACGCTGGCCGGTGGGCGTCACCGTTCATACTGCCAACCCCGTGCTGGCCTGCCTTGGCAGTCAGTATGCCGGGTGGAGTCTGGCCCACGGGGAGGGCAAGGGCTCCTTTCATGCGTTGGGCTCGGGTCCAGGACGCGCCCTGGCGGCCAAAGAGGAACTCTTCGCAGAACTCGGATACCGTGACCAGTGCGAATCGGCCTGCCTGGTACTCGAAGTCGACAAGCGGCCGCCGCCGGAAATTGTCGCCAAGATCGTTCGCGACTGCGGTATCAAGGCCAGCAACCTGACTCTGATTTTGACGCCCACCAGCAGCCTTGCCGGCGGCCTCCAGATCGTCGCTCGCGTTGTCGAGGTGGCGCTGCACAAGGCCCACGTCCTGGGGTTCCCGCTCGAACAAATTGTCGACGGCGTCGGCAGCGCACCCTTGCCGCCTCCGGCCCCCGATTTCCTGACGGCGATGGGCAGGACAAACGATGC
>JANMTA010000412.1:0-9598 GCA_031389965.1 Betaproteobacteria bacterium | reverse complement strand
CAAGCCCATCCACAGCAACGACCTGATCCTCGGCGCGGTCGGCACCCTGCAGTTCGACGTGGTCGCCCATCGCCTCGAATTCGAATACGGCGTCGATGTCATGTTCGAGCCCTACCCCGTCGCCACCGCACGCTGGCTGCGCGGCGACGACCTGGCGATTCGCGCCCTGGCCGACAAGTCAGGCGTCAATGTGGCGCTGGATGGCGCCGGCGATTATGTCTATCTGGCGCCGAACCGGGTCAACCTGTCGATGACCCAGGAGCGCCACCCGGAAGTGAAGTTCCTCGAAACCCGCGAAATCCATTAGCAAACTCCTTGAGGTTGTAAGGAATCGGCAGTCGCCCCGACTACCATTGCAGCAGGCACGAATCGAATTCGCCAGCCCGCGCTGCAGCACACCTACCTTCAACAGATCAAGGAGATGAACCATGAACAAGACAATGACCGCCGCTTCCCTCGCCTTTGCCTTTGGCGCCGCCGTGAGCATCGCCGCTGCCCCTGTCTTTGCCGCCTCCCACGGCGGAGCCATGAAGGCGGATATGGAAAAGGAAAAGTGCTACGGCGTGGCCATGAAGGGCAAGAACGACTGCAAGGCGGGCGCCGGGACGACATGCGCCGGAACCTCGAAAATGGACTATCAGGGCAATGCGTGGTCGATGATACCCAAGGGCACCTGCGAGAAGACCATGTCCAAGACCTCGCCGACCGGCAACGGCCAACTCATGGAGTTCAAGGAAAAGAAGGCCTGATCGAAGACGCCTCCCCATCGACCCGTCGCCCCGTCACTTGTTGCACGCCTGAACATGAGACCACCGGCGATCGATGGAAATTCCGCCCCGGGTTTGCCCGCCCGGGGTGGCGTCGGCCTCAAGCCCGAGCATTTCCGCGACATCCTCGCGTCGGCGCCGGACATCGGCTTCTTCGAGATCCACGCCGAGAACTACATGGTCGACGGCGGGCCCTTCCATCACTACCTGGGTCGCATCCGCGAAAAGTACTGCCTGTCGATCCACGGCGTCGGCCTGTCCATCGGCGGCGAGTCGCCACTCGACGAAGACCATCTGGATCGCCTTGCGCGCCTGCTCGACCGCTACCAGCCGGAATCCTTCTCCGAACATCTGGCCTGGGCCAGCCATGGCGGCACGTTCCTCAACGATCTGCTGCCCGTGGCCTACGACGCCGCAACGCTGTCCCGGGTCTGCGCCCATGTCTGCCATGTACAGGACAGGCTCAAGCGCCGCATGCTGCTGGAGAACCCGGCGACCTACCTTGAATTCGCTGCTTCGACCATGGCGGAAACGGAGTTCATCGCCGAAGTCGTCAAACGCACGGGCTGCGGCCTGCTGCTCGACGTGAACAATGTTTATGTCGGCTGCGTCAATCATCATCGCGACCCCAGTCACTACATCCGCTCGCTGCCGCTGGATGCCGTCGGTCAGATCCACCTGGCCGGTTTTGCCCGCGACACCGATGTCGCTGGCGATCCGCTCTTGATCGACAGCCACGGCGCACCGGTGGCGCAAGCGGTCTGGGACCTGTATGCCTACGCCCTGGAGCGCCTGGGGCCCAATCTGGCTCCGACCCTGATCGAGCGCGACAACGACATCCCGGCATTCCCCGTGCTGCTGGCCGAGGCGCACCGGGCCGAGGCAATCATGAACGGCGTCAAGGCAGGCCGCCGGCAGGAGGCATTGGCATGAGTCCCCAGCAGGCCTTTGCCGACAGCCTGCTGGCGGAGCAGGCGACCTGTCCACCGGGCCTCGCGACATGGAACGGGTCGGATCCGGCCCGTCGCTTTGCCGTCTATCGCAACAATGTCATGGTGTCGCTGATCGACGCGCTGGCTGACACCTTTCCGGTAACGCAAGCGCTGGTCGGCGAGGAGTTTTTCCGCGCCATGGCCGCTGCGTTCGCCCGCGCCAACCCGCCCCGTTCGCCTGTCATGGCGCACTACGGCGCAGGCTTCGCCGGTTTCATCGAAGAGTTTCCGCCCGCCGCCGGATTGCCCTATCTGGCCGACGTCGCACGCCTCGAGGTGCTGCGGGTACAGACCTACCACGCCGCCGATGCGGAATCCGTGTCGGACGAAGCAATCGCCCTGCTGCTGGCGGAGCCCGGGCGCCTGCCCGCCGCCCGCTTCACGCTGCACCCATCGTTGCGAATCATGGAATCGCACCACGCCGTGGTATCGCTGTGGGCCGCGCATCAGGGTGAGGACGTCGATTCCGCGCTGGCCGCCGTGGATGTCGCGCAGCCCGAATCGGCCCTGCTGCTACGCTCCGGGCTGGACGTCGAGACCTACCGCATCACGTCGGGCACGGCGAAATTCATCCGCCAGCTGCAGGTGGGCCGCGGCCTCGGCGCTGCCGTCGAACTTGCCCTGGCGGCCGATGCGGCCTTCGACATGGCCGAGGCACTGGGCCTGCTCATCCGGGCCGGCGCGATCAGCGGAATCGCCAACCCGGAAGGCGAACAAGCATGAACCGTGGCACAGGAATCAACCCCGGGAGTCCGCGATGATCGCAATACTCAAAGACCGGCTCGACCAGTTCATCGAGCTGCTCGGCGCCATCCCCGATTCCCTGATCGCCGCGCTCGGCCGTTTTTCGATCGCCGCCGTTTTCTGGAAATCCGGCCAGACCAAGGTACAGGGATTTGCCGTGGACATCGTCAGCGGCGAGTTCAGCCTCGGCGTGCCGCGCCTGTCCGATTCCGTGGTCGAGCTGTTTCGCAGCGAGTACAAGCTGCCGCTGGTGCCCCCGGAACTCGCGGCGCCGCTGGCCGCCTTTGCCGAGCATCTGTTTCCGCTGCTGATCCTGGTCGGACTGGCCACCCGCTTTTCGGCGCTGGCGTTGCTGGTGATGACGCTGACCATCCAGTTGCTGGTGTATCCCGACGCCTGGCCGACCCACGGCGTCTGGGCCACCGTGTTGATTTTCCTGATCGCCAGGGGGCCGGGAGTCTTTTCCCTGGATCACCTGATTGCCCGCCGCTACGGCTGAGCATCCTGCGCTCCGCCCCCTACTGAATATTCAGCAGCATCGCCAGGTAGTCGAAAAACAGGCAGTACAGAAAAATCGGCAAAGGCAGGCCGAGCAATGTGCCGATCAGGTAATCGCGGAATCCGACCCCGGACAGCGCCAGCGAATAGTTGAGGGCCGGCACGGTCTGAAAAAGTATTCGCAGCACGAGGATGCTGCGCACGGGCCGGGCGTCAAGTTGTCCCAGCAAGCGCACCGCGATCCGGCTGTCCAGCTTGCGCAAGGCGTCGCCGCCAATTTGGCGAATGACCAGAAAGGTAAAGGCGCAGGAGATGCTGGCGGCGATATAGGTGGCGACACCGCCCCAGACCTTGCCCAGGGCCAGGACCGCCGCCGCGAGAAAAAGCCATCCGGGAATCTGGATCAGGTTGCCCAGGCAAAACAGCAGGACGAAGATCAGCAGTCCGCCGAGCTTGTGCTCGAAGATCCGGTAGCGCAGGAAATCCAGGCTGAATTGTTCCCGCAGGCCGGAGAACTCGAACGCGGCGAACAGGATCGCAAGAAACAGGACGACCGTGAGCAACTGCCGGTAACGGTTCGGAATCGCTGCCGTCAATCCGCGCCGGTCATCCATCGACGACTCCGGTCTTCAAGTAACGCCGCGATCCGGACGCACGATCCGGCAGGACAGCGGCGGCTTCGAATGGGTAGCCATGGCGCCCGGAATCGCCGTAGCGCCAGCGCCGACTTTTCGGAGAAGGCTGGCGCCGCCGCGGATCACTCGACGACGAGGCGGAACTCCTCGCCGCCCGCGCCGCCGAAGTGGATAGTGTCGCCATCGGCCAGCACCGCATCGCTTACCCGGGTGTTCAGGTCGCCGTTGAGAAAAGTGCCGCTGAGCGACTGGTAGTCGCGCAGCATGACACGGTCATCGACCATGCCGATCCAGGCGTGATGGGCCGAAATGCTCCCGTCGACGATGATCAGCAGGTTGTCCCTGGCGCGGCCGACCGAGAGCCCGCCGGGCGGTATCGCCAGGCTGTGGCCGTGATGGCTGCCGCCGATGCACATCAGCCGGGGCGTGCCGCTGGCATGCGCGTCCGCGTCGGTATGGGCATGGAACTGCATCCGGGTGGAAACCGGCGGGCCTTGCGCGTGACCACCGCGCCGGTGCCGTTTCACCTGGGAGACGATGACCCCGATCACGATCGCGATGAAAATACCCCAGAAAATGTAGTCCTTGAGCATTCGATTCCTTGGTTGCTTGCAATCCGGCTTGCCGCCATGCGCGGCAAAACGCCGATTTTATCTGCCCTGCAGGGCGCCCGAAGCATCAGATGCCTTTCGCCCCTCCAAAGCCGGCAAAAAACAGTACCCGCCTGACATAGCTTTCGGTCTCGCGATAAGGCGGGATGCCGCCGTGCTTCTCAACGGCGCCTTCGCCGGCGTTGTAGGCGGCGGCGATCAGCGACCAGTCGCCGTCATAGCGCGCCTTGAGCCATTTCAGGTAGGCCAGACCGCCCTTGATGTTGGACTCGGGGTCGAAAGGCCGGGTGACGCCGAAACGCAGTTGCGTGCGCGGGATCAACTGCATGACACCCTGCGCGTTCTTGGGCGAGACGGCCTGCGGATTCAGGTTGGATTCCGCCAGGGCGATTGCCAGGGCGACGCGCACGTCGATGCCGTAGCTCGCCGCGTGGCGACGGATGAGTTCGACGATCCGGCGCTTGGCCGGCGACAGGGCGGAAAGATAGCCGTCGAGGTCGAAAGGCTCGGTGACTGCGCCGAGTTCCAGCTTGCTGCAATCTTCATCAAGTTGCGCAAAAGGAACGGTCTCGTCGAAATAATCGATCGCAGCGTGATGACCCAGTTGCACCGCCTGCGCGAGATAAGCATTGGCCAGCGCCGGTTTGCGCAAATGGAGCGGCCCGCGGGCCAGAATCCGTCCGATGCGGAAGAAACCCTCGGCACTGCCCGTGATCGCGGCATCGCAGTACAGCCTGATCGCCAGCCGCGCATTGCGCCTGAGGCCGACACCCATTTCGGCGGCCAGGCCCTGTTCCAGCGCCGCAACCGCGCGCGGCGCTTCGAGTTCATGGGTTTGGGCACGCGCCACTGCGGCCGCCAGCAGGACGGCGCAGGCGAACAACCAGTGACGGAGGCGGCAGGCGTTGAGTCTCACCCGCCAAGGCTAACTTATTTCACCGCGCTCAAGCGCTTCACCCCGTCGACGAAACGCTGCAAGGTGGCGGACAGCACGCCGCGCGGCAGGGTCACCTCGATCAACTGGAAGCGCCCGCGCGTCGCCACCGCCTTGTCCAGCGCAGCTTTCAGTTCGGCGCGAGTGCCGACGCGGACGCCGTCGCCGCCCATGCCGGAGGCCATTTCGGCAAAGCCCCAGTGGCCGAGGTCGTTGAAGCTCGATTCGGGCTGGAAGGTGCGCAGCATTTCCCAACTGGCATTGTTGAACAGCAACACGATCGGATCCCAGCCGTAGCGCCGGCAATTGCCCAGTTCCCAGCCGGTCATCTGGAAAGCGCCGTCGCCGACCAGGATCAGGGGCCGCTGCCCGGTCGCCGCCTGCAGTCCGAGTCCGGCCGGCACGCCATAGCCCATGGTGGCGTAATAGCCGGGCGCCACCAGCGCCGTGTGCTCGATTTCCATCGCGGTAAACAGGCAATCGCCGACATCCGATGCAATCGGCATCTTGCCGTGCGCGGCCATCAGGTCGTTCACCGCCGTGGCGATGTCGGTCGGCGTGATGCCGGCGGCGTCGGCGGCCATGCCGTGGGGATAGACCGGGCGCTTGACCGTGAACACCCTTGCGGCCGGACCGACGCTTTCCAGCAGCGCATCGACCAGCGCCGCCAGAGGCAGATCCGGATAAACCTGATAGCCCATGGTCACCCGGCCATCCAGCGCCTGGATGGTCTTGCGCATGTCGATCCTAATTTCGGAAACTGCGAAGTTGGTGTCGCAAATGATTTCGCCGAGCAGGAACAGGCCGTCCGAGCCTTCGACCAGATGCGTCACTTCCGGCAGCCCGGCGACGCCCATGTAGGTGCCGACCAGCGGCGCATCGTGATCGGCGAGCAGGCCGCGCCCCATGAAGCTGGTCACCACCGGCAGGCCGAGGCGGCGCGAGAGCAGCGCCACCTTTTCTTCGAGGCCGTAGCGCCGCACTTCGACCCCCGCCATCAGCACCGGCGATTTCGCCTTTGCCAGGCGTGCGAGGATTTCCCTAACGCAGGCAGCCAGCGCTTCGGCGTCGACCGGCGGCGCAACTTCGCGCACCACCGGCGCGCAGGGCACGGCGACCATGTCGCGCGGAATCTCGACATACACCGGCTCCGAACGGCGCCGGCAACTCGCCAGCACGCGCGCGATGTCGGCCGGCGCCCGCGCCGCATCGTCGAGCCTGACCTGGTCGCAGGTGATTTCCCTGTACATCTGGAACTGCGAGTCGAGGGTCTTGGCCTGGTGGTGCAGCAGCAGGCCGGAGCGCGACTCGCCCTTGCCCGGTCCGCCCGAGAGCACCACCACCGGCGACTTCTCGGCATAGGCCGCCGCCACCGCATTGACCATGTTCAGCGCCCCGGCGCCATAGGTCACCGCCGCCACGCCGAGGCCCATGTGGGCGCGCGCCGAGGCATCGGCGGCGAAACCCACCCCCGGTTCGTGCGACAGGGTATAGAGCGGCAGGATTTGCGACTGCTCGATGATGCGGAAGTAAGGCAGCGCGAAATCGCCGGGAATGCCGAAGATCTGGCGGGCGCCATGATTCTTGAGGGCGTGGAGCAGGGATTCGACGAGGTTCATGGGAGTGTGTCCAATCGGAAATATGGGAGCATTCTCAACCGTTTCCAGCGCATGATGTGCTCATTGTGGCAGCCAGTTTCGCTGTAGCATGCACGTTTTGTGCGTCAATACGATATTCCATGCCGACAATCACCATCGACCGCTACGACCTCGCCCTGCTCGACGCCGTGCAGCACCACGGCAACGCGACCAATGCGGTACTGGGTGCGGCGGTGCACCTGTCGGCCTCGCAGATCAGCCGCCGCCTGCAGCGCCTGAGTGAGGCCGGCATCATCGCCGGCCATGCCGCCCTGCTCGATGCAGCGGCGATCGGCCTTGGCGTAACCGCCTTCGCCCACGTCACCCTCGAACGCCACGGCCAGAGCCATTCCGACGCCTTCGAGAGCGCCGCCACGGCCCTGCCGGAAGTCATGGACTGCTTTTCCGTCAGCGGCGATGCCGACTACCTGCTGCGCATCGTCGCCCAGGATCTGCCGGCGTTTTCAGAACTGATGATGAAGCGCGTGCTGCGCCTGCCCGGCGTCGCCCACATCAAGACCAACATCGCGCTGCAAAAGCTCAAACAGACCCACGTGCTGCCGCTCGACCACCTGACGCAGCCGGCCCGCTCACGGCAGCAGATACGCTACTCGGGCGGCAGCGAATGAAACTTAGCCGGCTCTGGCAGCCGCGCAACCCCGCCTTCTGGCTGATGATTGCGGTGAACCTGCTGTCGACCCTGCTGGCCTGGCTTGCCCGCAGCTACGCGCTGGCGCCGCTGGCGGCGCTGGTCGTGACTGGCTTCGCGGTGGGGAACGCCGTGATTGGCATGGGCCTGATGTGGGTGCTGATGCGCGAGGAGCCGGCTCAGCCTTCGTCCGACGCCTGAACCGGCGGCGCGGAGCACGCGGCCGGAATCAGGCTTGCTTCGTGTTGCGTTCGCGCACGATGGGCGGCACGAACTTGACGGAAAACCTCCAGCCTTCCTCCGTGTCGCGCAGCACCAGGGTCTTCGACCCGGCGCCGGGTTCGAACAGCGGCTCGATGCCGACCAGTTCGATCGCGCCGAGGCCTTTCACCACGCAGGCGCCGGGCAGCGTGACGAAGACCGATTCGGCGGCGACCAGGACGAACGCGCCTTCCTTCGACTGCGAACAGGACAGGCCGCGCGGAATCGCTGCGGGGTCGCGCCGCCAGGTCTCGCGCAAACCGTCGAGCGCCGCGTGCAATTCCGGCGTCATCCGGATCGGCAGCACGACTTCACGGGACTTGTGGTGGCTCACTGGACTGCCCTCCCCCCAACCCCGATCCCACGGCCGGCTTTGCATAGCCGGCCGGCTACGGCAGCGCGGAGCAGTGCTCCGCGAAACCCTGCCTTCGCCCCAAGGCAGGGGGTGACGGTGGTTCGCCGCTGCGCGGCTCCATAGCTTGGCTGCGCCCCCCTTGGGACGGCCCGGCGAGGGGCGCTCATGCCTTCGCCTTCGGATCGGCCGGCAGTTCCGGCAGCAGCCAGACCAGCAGCAGCGGAATCACCGGGATGGAAAGCGCGAACAGCAGCCACAAACCTCGCGACCGGTTCTTGCGTTTGGCAATGATGGCGGTCGGAATTGCCGTCGCCAGCGTCAGGACGGTCAGGATGGCCGCACTCGCCAGCAAAGGCTCGAGATTGGTCACGTCCACTCCCAGTTGCCGGAGCAGTTCGGTGGTTTGGGGATCAAGCATGCGCACAGAATAGCAGTTCGGGCCGGACGCGGCTTGCGCTCCGGCATGCGGCGGCAACCGGCTTCCTTTGGCACGCAGAAGCGCGGTCCATGCTGGTAATCTTGTGCCTGTCCAATTCCTGCTTGGCGGAACCGCTTCCCATCATGACCCCGAGCCAGATCGTCAAAAACCTCGACCAGCATGTCGTCGGCCAGGAACAAGCCAAACGCCAGCTTGCCGTGGCCATTCACACCCATTACAAGAAGATCGCGCTTGCCGCACCGGACAAAGCGGAGATCATCAAGAGCAACGTGCTCCTGATCGGCCCCACCGGCTCCGGCAAGACCCTCGTCTGCGAGACGCTCGCGCGGATCCTGCAGGTGCCCTTCGTCACCGCGAACGCAACCTCGCTGGCGCAAAGCGAATACGTCAACGAGGAAATCGAGGCGATCCTGCAGCGCCTGATCGACAAGGCCGAAGGCGACATCGGGCGCGCCCAGCGCGGCATCGTCTTCATCGACGAAATCGACAAGCTCAAGGCCATCGGCAGCCAGCAGGGGCAGGCGCGCGGCACCTCGGGCGAAGGGGTCCAGCACGCGCTGCTGAAGATCATGGAAGGCGCCCCGGTCAGGATCAAGGGCGCGCAGTACATCGACACCACGCAGATTCTCTTCATCTGCGGCGGCGCCTTCGTCGGCCTCGACGAGAACCGCGCGCGAACCCGCTCCTTCGGCTTCATTTCCACTTCCGAAGACGACAACCAGAAACTGCTCGATCGCCTCAACGCGCGCGTCAAACCGACCGACCTGTTCGAATTCGGGCTGATCCCGGAATTCGCCGGGCGCCTGCCGATCATCGCCCACTTCAACGCGCTGTCGCGCGAGATGATGGTCAGGATCATGACCGAGCCGAAGAACTCGATCTTCAAGCAGTACCACCAGATGCTCGCCAACGATGGCGTCGAACTGACGATCGATGCGCTGGTGTTCGAGCAGATCGCCGACCTCGCGATGGAATACAAGGTCGGTGCGCGCAGCCTGCGCGGCATCTTCGAGGAAATGCTGACGCCGACCATGTACCTGCTGCCCGACCACCCCGAGGTGCGCCAGGTCAGGTTC
>JANMTA010000353.1:0-1982 GCA_031389965.1 Betaproteobacteria bacterium | reverse complement strand
ACCCTGGTCGGCCGCCTGTTCACCATCGAGCAGATGATCGACGAAATGGGCTTCCACGCGGTGTTCGTCGGCGTCGGCGCCGGCTATCCGACCATGCTCAATATTCCCGGCGATTCGCTCAATGGCGTGCTCTCGGCCAATGAGCTGCTGACGCGCTGCAACCTGATGCGCGCCAGGGACTTTCCCGCCTTCGACACGCCGTTGCCGATCGGGCGGCGCGTCGCCGTAGTCGGCGCTGGCAACACGGCGATGGACGCGATGCGCGTCTCCATCCGGCTTGGCGCGGAGAAGGTGTACTGCATTTACCGGCGTTCACGCACCGAGGCTCCGGCGCGCGTGGAGGAGGTCCATCACGCCGAGCAGGAAGGGGTGGAATTCCACTGGCTCACCAATCCGGTGTCGGTCCTCAACGACGGCACGGGCAGCGTCCGCGGCATGCGTTGCGTGCGCATGGAACTGGGCGCGCCGGACGAGTCCGGCCGGCGCCGGCCGGTTCCGGTGGCCGACAGCGAGTTCGATTTCGAGGCCGATCTGATCGTGTACGCGATCGGCACCAATGCCAATCCGATCATGGGCCAGACCTCGCAACTGAAGCTGAACAAGTGGGGCTATATCGGCGCCGACGAGAACCTCGCCACCTCGGTGGCGGGCGTGTTCGCTGGCGGCGACATCGTCACCGGGGCGGCGACCGTGATTGAAGCCATGGGCGCCGGCCGCAAGGCCGCGCGCAGCATGAAGGCTTATCTCGGCATCCGCGATCCGGCGCTACCCTATTCCGGCGGGGGCGGCATCGGAACGCTGTTCGGGATCGACACCAGGGAGCGTAATTTCGCGCGCGTGCGCGTTGCTTGAGGCTAATCGCAAGACAGCGGCTACGGAAAAAACATGAACGAAATGACCCTGCAAAAATCGCTTAAAAAGCCCCGCAAGCCGAAGGGATCGGCAGCGGCAAAAAAAGCGGCCGTCACCTTGAAGGAACATATTGTCGAAATCATCAGCGATTCCGGCGAGGGCGCGCAAAAGTGCGGCCAGTCCTTGGGCGCGATTGCCGCGCAGATGGGCAACGGCATCTGGACCACCGAAATCATTCCCGCCGAAATCCGCCCGCCGGCGCGCAGCGTCGCCGGGGCCAGCGGCAACCGGATACGCATTGGCGCGGGCTGCATCACCAACGGCGGCGACGAGACCGACCTGGTGGTGGCCTTCAACGAGCAGGTGCTGCTGGGGCGGGTGCGCGCCAAGGAACTCAAGCCCGGCTGCATCATCCTGCTCGAAAGCATGTGGCGCAGCCACACCGACGCCAAGATTGTGGCGTCCTACATCGAGACCCATGGTCGACTGGTGGCCGCCGGTTACCGGGTTTACGAAATCCCGATGGAACAGGAGTGCAAGACAGTGGTCGCGGACGCGCGACGCGGCAAGAACATGTTCGTGCTCGGCATGCTGTGCCATATCTACAGCCTGGAACTGAAACTGGCGGCGGATCAGGTCGTACTAGCCTTCGGCAAGAAGGATCAAAGCGTGGTCGAGGCGAATATCAGGCTGCTCGAAGCGGGGCACGCGTGGGCAGCGGCCAATCTGGATTTTTGCTACCGCATTCCGGCGCAGCGCTCGACCGAGCCGCAGATCGTGGTCAACGGCAACACGGCGCTGGCGTTGGGCGTCATGGCATCGGGCATGGAGATCTGCGCCATGTACCCGATCACCCCGGCGACCTCGGCCTCGCACTATTTGTCCGAAGTGTTCGAGAAGGTCGGCGGCATGGTGCACCAGGCCGAGGACGAGATCGCCGCCTGCGCCTTCGCCATCGGCGCCTCCTACGCCGGCAAATGCACGGTCACGATTACCTCCGGCCCCGGCTATTCCCTGAAGCAGGAGGCGATCGGGCTGGCAGTCATGGCCGAGATTCCGCTGGTCGTGGTCAACGTCCAGCGCGGCGGACCCAGCACCGGCCAGCCGACCAAGATGGAGCAGGGCGACCT
>JANMTA010000318.1:0-4116 GCA_031389965.1 Betaproteobacteria bacterium | reverse complement strand
GATCCCCTTCGACTGCGACGAATTCGCCCGCCGCGCGCTGTACACGCTGCTGGACAACGTCAATGAAATCCGCGCCGACCACAACGCCGGGCTCGAAGTCGAAGGCATCATCATCAACCAGTTCCAGGCCCGCGCCAGCCTGCCGCAGCAGATCATCGCCGAACTGCGCGAGGAAGGGCTGCCGGTACTGGCCTCCTTCCTCTCGTCGTCGGTGCGCATCAAGGAATCGCACCAGCAGGCGAAACCCATGATCCACCTCGACCGCGGCCACAAGGTAACACTGGAATTCGGCGCGCTGTTCGACGAACTGGAAGCAGCGAAGAAGGCGCGGGCCAAGGCGGCGGCGAAGAAGCGGGCTTAAAGCGCCGTAGCGCCAGCGCCGACTTTCAGGTTCCTGAGTTTCGAAAGGCTTGCCGGGACTCGACCCGGCGCGGCCATGGGAGCGAAGTCGGAAAGTCGGCGCTGGCGATACGGCGTGAAAGGCGGACGCGCCTAACGGTACTTCTCGGCACAGGCCATGATGGCCCGATCGGTCGGCCGCTTGAGGCATTCGCGGGCATCGAGGTGGGCTCGCGACGGACGCTGCGCCGCAGCCACGGGGGCCGGCGCGGCTTCGGGCTTGGCGGCGGCAGGCAGCGGACCGACCTTCCGCGTGATGACCACCTGCGGCAGCGCGGCGGCGGCATCCGCTGCCGGCGCAGTGGCGGCGGCTGGCGCGGCCGGCTTGGCCGCGGCAGGCGGCGGCTTCTGGTTCGACCAGGCCCAGGTGGCGACCTTCCACGCCTCGCCTTCCTTCCTGAAAACCGCGTTCAGATAGGACTCGGTCCGGCCCATGGATTCGCTGATGCCGGTGCCGCGCAGCACGGCGCTGTTGCCGTCAGGCGCGATGGTTTTTTCGGTGATCGTGTAGGTCCTGGGCAGCACCTGGGCCATGGCCTTGACCACCGCATCCTTTTCCGCCTGCGGCTTCGATGCGAGTTCGGCCTGCGCCGCCACCGTGCCGTAGCTCAGCACTTCCGCAGTGTTGCCGGCCAAGGTGGCGCTGTGCAGCTTGGCATAGACCGCCGCGGGATCTTCCTGGGCGAAGGCGCTCGCGCAGGTCAGCACAAGGAGGGCGAAGCGGCAGATGAACTTCCCGGATTCCATGTCGAACTCCCGTAGTAAAACGCCAGTGTAACGCCGTCGCGATCAGCTAGGCGCGGCCGGAGCTTAAGGATTTCGCCGAACCGCGCATGCTGCGGCGCATGGCCCAACAATTGAATCCTGCATATACTGCATAAGCCAGCATCCAGGCCAGCCCGATCGCTCGTAGCGCAAGCGGCCCGGGCAGCAGGAGCAGCAGCGCGGCAAACAGCGGCAGGGACAACAGTTCACCGGCGCTCACCGCCCACCCCGCACCACGCGCGAACAGGCCGCAGAGGAAGATCCAGGAAACCATGCGCAGGGCATCGCCGGCGAAGAACGGCAGGGCGTCCATCCGCGTCACCGGCAGGTCGGCGCGGTAGAGCAGGACCAGCGCCTGCGGCAGCAGCAGCCAGAGCAGCGCCAGCGCCGCCAGCGAGGGCGCCACCACCCGCGCCGCCGCGGCGCGCAGCTCGGCGCCGAAATCCGCGTCATCGCGCGCGATGGCGAGCCGCGGCAGGTAATGGGCGTTGAGCAGCCCGGCGGCGATCGCCGTGATCCATTCGCTGCTGCGCCACAGTGCCTGGACCGCCCCGGCGATCTCCCACGACGCCGAGGCGGCGATTTCCACGCGCGCCAGCGCGGTCGCCGCCGGACTCAGGATGCCAATGGCGACACCGGCGACAATGAAGCTGCGCAGTGGATGCGCGGGCGAAAGGACGTCGCGCCCGCCGGCGGCGCCCGGCAGCAGGAAGAGCATCACGACGGCACCGACCACTCCCTGGGCGCCGAGTAGCGCGGCGAGTTCGCTGCCGGGCAGGGCGAACCACAGCGCCAGCAGCGGCACGGCCAGGGTCGCGGCGGCGATGGCAACGGCGAGCAGAGCCTGCCCGCAACCGAGCAACCAGGCCATCAACAGGCCGGGAGCAATGCCCAGCCAGCCGACCAGCAAGCTGGGCAGCAGCAACGGCGCCTGCGCGGCCGGCAATGCAGGCAACAGCTTCGTCGCCACCAGGATCGCCATCAAGGCCAGGCAGATTCCGGAAAGCATCAGCCCCAGGCGCAGCGCCTCGCCCAAAAGTCGGCGCTGGCGAGACGGCGCCACGCCTGCCACGCGGCCCGTGAGCCCGATGCCGATACCCGCCAGCGTGACCCCGGCGACGATGTCGGCCAGGCTGCAGAGCTGCGCCCAGTGGGCGACCAGTTCCGCGCCGCCGCGCAAGGCCAGCAGCTTGTCGATCAGCGCGCGGCCGGCGAGCCCGGTGAGGACGAAACCCAGGGCGGGCAGCAGCCGCAACGAGTGGCCGATCTCATGGGCTGTCAGGGAAGGCAGCGTCATCGCGTCACGCTCCTCGAGTCGCTCTGCGCTCAGGCGAGGCGATCCAATGCGTCTTTCAGTGTCGCCACCGTACGCTCGACATTGCCCAATTTGTCGAGACCGAAAAGCCCGATGCGGAAGCTGCGAAAATCCGCCGGCTCGTCGCATTGCAAAGGTACGCCGGCCGCCGCCTGCAGTCCCAGGTCGATGAACTTCTTTGCCGACTGGATTTCGGGATCGGTCGTGTAACTGACGACCACACCCGGCGCCTCGAATCCCGCCGCGGCCACACTGGGAAAGCCACGGGCGACGAGCAAGGCGCGCACGCGGCGGCCGAGTTCGAACTGCTGGACGCGGGCCCGTTCGAAGCCGAAGCTCTCGGTTTCGCGCATGGCATCGCGCACCCGGCGCAGGGCGTCGGTGGGCAGAGTGGCGTGATAGGCGTGGCCGCCGCCCTCGTAGGCTTCCATGATCTGCAGCCACTTCTTCAGGTCGCAGGCGAAGCTCGAACTCGTGGTGCCGGCAAGGCGCGCCTGTGCGCGCTCGCCGAGCATCACCAGGCCGGCGCAGGAAGGTCCGCTCCAGCCCTTCTGCGGTGCGCTGATCAGCACATCGACCGCCATCGCCCGCATGTCCACCCAGATCGTACCGGAGGCGATGCAGTCGAGTACGAACAGGGCATCGACTTCGCGCGCCGCAGCGCCGACCGCACGCAGATAGGCATCGGGCAGCAGCATGCCCGAGGCCGTTTCGACATGCGGCGCGAAAACCACGGCAGGGCGTTCGCGCCGGATCGCCGCCACCACCTCGTCCAGCGGCGCCGGGGCGAAGGGAAGCTGCGCGCCCTCGCCGTCGCGTCCGGCCTTGAGCACCGTGGTGGCCGACGCGATCGCGCCCATGTCGAGAATTTGCGACCAGCGGAAACTGAACCAGCCGTTGCGCAGCACGAGGCATCTGCTGCCGGCGGCAAACTGGCGGGCCACCGCTTCCATGGCGAAGGTGCCGCTGCCCGGCACCACGGCCACGGCCGCGGCGCCATAGGCACGCTTCAGCGTGGCGGATACATCCCGCATGACGCCCTGAAAGGCCTGCGACATGTGGTTGAGCGTGCGGTCGGTATAGACCACGGAATACTCGAGGAGCCCGTCGGGATCCACGTCGGGCAGCAAACCGGGCATCATCTACTCCAGTCGGTGAATTGATCGAAAAATACTGCGATCTTAAAAAGTGCCGGGGTAGGCGCCGCCATCGAGCAGCCAGTTCTGCCCGGTGATGAAACCGGCCTGCGCCGAACACAGCCAGGCGCAGGCGGCGCCGAACTCCTCCGGGTTGCCGATGCGGCCCGCCGGAATGGTCGCCACGCGCTCGGCCAGCATCTGCTCGTAGGGCACGCCGCGTGCCTTGGCCTGGCCGCCGATCACCGTGGCGATGCGCTCGGTGTCGAAGAAGCCGGGCAGCAGGTTGTTGATGGTGACATTGTGCGCCACGGTTTTCCTTGCCAGCCCGGCGACGAAGCCGGTGAGCCCGGAACGCGCGCCGTTGGACAGGCCCAGCACATCGATCGGCGCCTTCACCGCGCCCGAGGTGATGTTCACGATGCGGCCGAACTTGCGCGCGATCATGCCGTCGACGGTGGCCTTGATCAGTTCGATCGGCGTCAGCATGTTGGCGTCGAG
>JANMTA010000287.1:0-1515 GCA_031389965.1 Betaproteobacteria bacterium | reverse complement strand
TGCTTACAATGGCCTGGATGGATTCGATGCATTGTGGGCCCTTGAGCTTCCATGGTTTGAAGCCCCCAATCAACGTCGCGGCGGCTGGAGCGGCGTTGCGCGTTGCGAGTTGCACGATGCCGAAGGGCATCGTCATGCTTTTTTTTTGAAGCGTCAGGAGAATCACGGTACTTTTTCATGGCGGCATCCGTTCAAGGGCATTCCGACCTTCGAGCGGGAATTCCGTCTGATCCGTCGTTATCAGGCCGGCACGATTCCCGCGCTTACTCCGGCCTACTATGCATCCCGTTTCACCGCGACGGGACACCGGGCCATCCTGATGACAGAAGCGCTTGACGGCTATCGCTCGCTCGATGAAGTGGTTCCGGGTTCGCAGTTGCCGGCCGCCGTCCGTCGCAATCTGCTGCGCGCTGTAGCCCTGTTGACCCGAAAGATCCACGACTGCCATATCCAGCACAATTGCTATTATCCCAAACATGTCTTCGTCCGCATTGAAGCGGATCAGTCCGTGAAGGCCCACGCCATTGACCTGGAAAAATCGCGCTGGCGCCCCGTGAAATTTTTTTGCACCTTGCGTGATCTCGACACTCTTAATCGCTATTCCTCGGGATGGACCATGGCGGATCGGGTCCGCTTTTTCAAGTACTACCTGCGCATAGAAAACCTGACGCCTTACGCCAAGTGGTTATGGCGAAGGCTGGCGGCGCAGGCACTCAAGAAAAATCTCTCCTGAGACAGCTCGGCCCAAGATGCAACTTGCCTTCTCCCTATTCAAGTACTTCCCCTTCGGCGGCTTGCAGCGCGACTTCCTGCGCATCGCGCTGGCCTGCCAGGCCCGTGGCCATGCCGTCCGCGTCTACACCCTGGAGTGGCAGGGCGACGTGCCTGCGGGATTCGAGGTGATTCGTGTCCCGGTCACGGCGCTGAGCAACCACCGGCGCTACGAAAGGTTTGTCGAGTGGATGCGGCGTGACCTGGACAGGCGGCCTGCCGATCGCGTGATCGGCTTCAACAAGATGCCGGGTCTGGACGTTTATTACTCCGCCGATCCGTGCTACGAGGACAAGGCGCGCACCCTGCGCAATTCCTTCTATCGCCTCTCCAGTCGCTACCGGCATTTCTCCGCCTTCGAGCGCGCGGTGTTCGGGCCGAACAGCCGGGCCGAAATCCTGCTGATCTCCGCCCTGCAGCAGCCCCTTTTCGAAAAGTACTACGCCACCCCGGCCGAACGCTTTCACTTGTTGCCGCCCGTCCTCGCTCCTGACCGACGCGCGCCGCCAGACGCGGCCGGGATCCGCCAGGCATTCCGCAGCGAATTCGGGCTGGGCGC
The DNA here is from genome assembly GCA_031389965.1 of Betaproteobacteria bacterium. Taxonomy (GTDB): domain Bacteria; phylum Pseudomonadota; class Gammaproteobacteria; order Burkholderiales; family Rhodocyclaceae; genus Sulfuritalea. The sequence goes on along the minus strand of JANMTA010000287.1, from coordinate 185 downwards.
CGAAGATCTGCTGCTGGTGCAGATCGGTTCCGGCTTCAAGACCAAGGGGCTCGACCGCAGCCTGAAAGCTTTGGCCGGCTTGCCGGCCGCATTGAAGGCGCGCACGCGACTGATCGCCATCGGCCAGGACGAACCGCGCCCTTTCCTCAGGCAGATCAGGCAGCTCGGCCTGGCCGACCGGGTCG
>JANMTA010000246.1:0-16742 GCA_031389965.1 Betaproteobacteria bacterium | reverse complement strand
ATTCTTGATGTCGACCCAATGATTGGTCATTGCGCCACGCCCAAATGTCGGACCCAGACTGGATACCGTGGGGGCGTGTCAGATGCGTGCTTGCGTATCGAAGGCGACGGCGCCGAGGCTGCGCAGAACCTTGTGAGTGATGTATCCCGTTTCGTTGTTGGCGGCGGAAGAGGCAAGGAAACCGAAGCTGTTCCAGCGGTTCACCGTGGTGCCGTCGGCGTTCTTCTCGATGAAGTTGGCGTCGCGGTCGGCCTTCATGTGCTTGGCGATGCGCGTCAGGGCGTCATCCCAAGAGATGCGCTTCCACTCGTTGCTGCCGGGCTCGCGTACTTCGGGGAACTTGAGCCGGTTCGGGCTCTTGACCATGTCGAGCAGGCCGGCGCCCTTGGCGCACAGCGTGCCACGATTGACGGGATTGTCCGGATCGCCCTCGATGTGGATGATGTCCGCTTGCGCGTTCTTGGACTTGTCGCCCGTGGTGTAGATCAGAACCCCGCAGCTCACCGAGCAGTAAGGGCACATGTTGCGGGTTTCCGTGGCGTGGGCCAGCTTGTAGCTGCGCACCTCCGCTAGGGCCGATGTCGGCGAGAATCCCATCAGTGCGATGGAAGACCCGCTAAGACCGGCGCCGCAGACTTTGAAAAACTGCCGCCGTGAGACTTGCATTGTCACCTCCTCCTTATATTTGATTTCCACCATTGCTGCAAATAAAAGTATGGGGCAGGAGAAGGGCGATTGCAATGACTACATTGTTATGCTGTCGTGCAGCATGGCGGCAGTGGGCGCAGATGCCTGTCCCGGACGGGATCGTGGGACGGTTGGTGAGCGCGGTGACGGTCGCGGCAGGCCGGGGCTCAGCCGCCGGGAGTGGCGAAGCGCTTTTCGATCTCCGCCGCAGGAATGTAGCCACCGACGCGCTCGCCATTGGCGAAGAAGATTGCCGGGGTGCCGTTGATGCGCAGCTTGCCTCCAAGTTGTGCCGACTTGTTTAGGCCGGCAATGTCGCACTTGGCCGGTGCCGCAGGCGGCGCCTTGCCGGCCGTCATCCAGTCTGTCCAGGCTTTGGTCTTGTCCGCTGCGCACCAGATGGCCTTGGATTTTTCAAAGGAGTCATCGCCGAGTACCGGCAACAGGAAAGTGTAAACCGTCACGTCCTTCAGGGTCAGGATGTCTTTCGCCAGCTTCTTGCAATAGCCGCAGTTCGGATCCTCGAAGGTGACCATGACGTTCTTGCCCGAACCGCGCACCTGCTTGACTGCGAGTTCCAGCGGCAGGGCATTGAACTGGCGCTCCGCCGTGAGGTTCTTGCCGGTCTTCATGTCGAGCAGGTTGCCGAATATCAGGTAGCCGCCCTTGTCGTCGGCGTAAAAAATCTGGCTGTCTACCGTGACTTCCCAGATTCCGGCCATGGGCGCCTTGACGATTTTTTCGATTTTTCCCAGGCGCGCCTCGACGGCCTTTCTTACTTCGGCCTCGTCGGCAAGGGCGGCGAGGGAGACACAGGCCAGAGCGGCCGCAAGCAGGGGTAGTTTCATGGATTCTCCAAAGAATACGGGACGCCGGCGTCAGGACGCCAGCGCGTAGCGGACCAGCAGGTTCTTTACGACCGGCAAACGGTTGGTGAGGTTCAATCCAAAATTGCGCAGGTGGGCCAGTGAGCCCGTAGCGGGACGGAAAAGGTCGTGCAGGCTGTCAGTCAGGGTCTGCAAAGTCACTACTTCCTCCTTGCGTGCGCGTTCGTAAGCGCGCAACAGTCCCAGGTCGCCGCAATCGACGTGACCGGGTTTGTCGCAAAGAATGGCAGCCAGCGCACGCGCATCCTGAAAACCGAGGTTGATGCCATGTCCGGAAAGCGGATGGATGGTATGGGCTGCATCGCCGATCAGCGCCAGGCGCGGCGCCACCGTGTTCGGTGCGCGCATCAGGCGCAATGGAAAGCCGGCAGGCGGGGTAATCAGTTCCAGCGCTCCAAGGCGCCGGTTGCCGGCCTCGGCGACCCGGGCGCAGAGCTCGGCATGATCGAGCGCCAGCAGTTTGCGCCCGTGATCTTCCGGGGCGGACCAGACCATCGAGATGCGCTTGCCCGGCAACGGTAGCCAAGCCAGCACCCCATCGGTGCGAAACCATTGGAAAGCGGTGCCGCGATGCGGCAGCTCGGTGGCGAAGTTGGCGACGACCCCTTGCTGGTCGTAGGGGTCGAAACGGACGACAACACCCGCCGCAGTTCGCGTCCAGGATTCGGCGCCATCGGCGGCCACGATCAGCCGCGCGGAAAGGCTGCGGCCATCCTCGAGGCTCAACAGCGCGGCGTCGGGCCCGATCGTCAGCGCTTGCGGACGCGCCGGGCAAAACAGACTGAGATTGCCCTGGCGCTTGACGGTTTCCCACAACTCGCGCTGCATCAGGGAGGATTCGAGGATCCATGCCAGTTCCGACACGCCGCAGCCATACGCGGTGAAATCCAGCCGGCCGCCGGCATCGCCGTGAATTTCCATGGTGTGCACCGCTTCCATGCGCGCCGCATCAAGATGGCCCCAGGCGCCCAAGGCGTCCAGAAAGTCTGCGTTGGCCGGGCTGATCGCGTAGATACGCGAGTCCAAGGCTTCGGGGAGCACGGGCACCCGCCCCTCGACCAATGCCACCGACAAGGCCGAGCGGCGCAACGCCGCCGCCAAGCTCAAGCCGGCCAGTCCGCCACCCACAATCACGATATCGAAGTCCATGATGCGATTGTCGCTTACCGGGCGCAGCCTTGACAAGGCAAGCGTGCGCCGAGGATAATTCCGCCCCTTTGCATGGTGATGTAGCTCAGTCGGTTAGAGCATCGGATTCATAATCCGGGGGTCGGTGGTTCAAGTCCACTCATCACCACCAGTCATACCAAGGCCTCCAGCGATGGGGGCCTTTTCTTTGGCCAAGGCTCAGTGTTGCTGGACCGGCGGCAGGCGGCGCTCCAGAAATTCACGAAAATTGCGCCAGATCCGCCAGGCGACAAAGGCGCGGCGCGCCCAGCCCAGGGCGCTTTTTGGCCGGATGACAAGCAGCGCGACTCCCGCTGCAACGACAAGCTCCGGGTTGCGGCGGACCCAGTGCGCGCCTGCGACTGCCATGTCGGCCCCGACGAAGGCAGGCGTCAATCCTGACGCGCAACGAGCGAAGTCGGCGCGCAAGCCGTCGCCGGCGATCTGGAGCCGTTGCTTCTTCAGGGCAAGCTCAAGTGGGGTGGGGTTCACTGTGACCTTGGGGCGTCCCTGGCTGTCAGTGCATCCCTGTCCTTGCGCAGTTCGGCCAGGCTGGCGGAAAACAGTTTCGAGCCCGATCTTGCCAGGCTCATGGCCAGCATCAGGCTGGCGATGCCGGCACCGAGAAAAAGCGCGGAAAAGACCCCGAGCGCGAGCAAGCGATTGCTGTCCCACAGCAGAACGGTGAGAAAGATGGCGAGGAAGATCAGGCCTGCGGCAAGGCAAAGAAAAGCCGCACCGCCATAAGCCATCAGGGATACCAGCCGCACCCGCTCCTCGGCCAGTTCGACGCCGAGAAGTTCAAGGCGATTGTGGAGCAGGGTGACGCTGGTACCGAGCAGACCTTTCGCCGAGGCGAACAATCCGCGCCGACCCGGCGCATTACCCGCCGCGTCAACCATGGCCGGTTTCAGCGACGGCCGATCAGCAGGCCGAAGATGAAACCGAAGCCGGCGGCGACACCCACCGAACGCCAGGGATTGTCATGCACGTAGTCGTCGGCAACCCGACCGACCTGCTTGGCCTTGTCCACCATGGCAGCTTCGGCTTCGGTCAGCTTGATCTTGGCCGTAGCGAGGCGATCCTGGGTTCTGGCGCGAATATCGGCAATCTTTTCACCGGCCTGACCCGCCGTGGCGCGCAGCAGTTCTTCGGTGTCGGCAATTACCAGCTTGACGTCGGCAATCAGTTTGTCTTTGGTGACATCGGTCATGTCGCTCATGGTTTTCTCCTGAAATTGTTTGGGTACAGTATGAAGGTTACCGATTTTACCGCAGTGCTGCAATGATCCATGTCATACGGATGCAAGGTCGTAGTCAATAATCAACGGCGCATGGTCGGAGAAGCGCTGATCCTTGTAGACCGCCACGCGACCTGCCGTCGCTGCAAGGCCCGGCGTCGCGATCTGGTAATCGATGCGCCAGCCGACGTTCTTGGCCCAGGCCTGGCCCCGGTTCGACCACCAAGTGTAGGCCTCGCCGGTCGCCTCGGGCTGGAGCCGGCGATGCACGTCCACCCAGCCCAGGTCATCGAAGACCGACGACAGCCAGGCCCGTTCCTCAGGCAGGAAGCCGGAGTTTTTCTGGTTGGCTTTCCAGTTCTTCAGGTCGATCGGCTGGTGCGCGATGTTCCAGTCGCCACACAGCAGGACTTCGCGTCCGTCGCGCCTTGCAGCGCTCGCCAGACGTTCCAGTTGCGGCCGAAACTGATCGAGAAAGCGAAACTTGGCTTGCTGGCGCTCGTCCGAAGTGGAGCCGGAAGGCAGGTACAGCGAAACCACCGACAGCTTGTCGAAGTCGGCTTGCAGGTAGCGTCCTTCGGCATCGAACTCGGCGTTGCCGAAACCTTCGACGATGCGGTTGGGGACCTTTCGGGAATAGATGCCGACCCCGCTGTAGCCCTTCTTTTCGGCGGCATGAAAGCAACCCGTGAAGCCGGTCGGCGCGCGCAGCGCGGGCGTCAGGTCGGCGAGTTGCGCCTTGAGTTCCTGGACGCAGACGATGTCGGCCTGCTGCGTTGCGAGCCACTCGAAAAATCCCTTGTTGGCGGCGGAACGGATACCATTGAAATTCAGACCGACTATTCGGAGCATGTGCTTCCGCATGTAGAATGGGTTGATGAATGCGAATGTCAGCTTTAACGTGAGCAGCGAGCTGAGCCGCGAGTTTATCGCCTTCGCCTGCGAACTGGGGGTGTTGCGCTTTGGCGAGTTCAAGACCAAGGCGGGGCGCCTGACTCCCTATTTTTTCAATGCAGGCTTGTTCAATGACGGCGCTTCCCTGTCGCGTCTCGGCAACTACTACGCGCGCCGTATTGTGGACGCCGGCATTCAGTTCGATGTGCTGTTCGGACCGGCTTACAAGGGCATTCCCTTGGCCGCCGCTACGGCGATGGCGCTGGCGGGTCGCGGACGCAACACGGCCTACGCCTACAACCGCAAGGAAGCCAAGGACCACGGCGAGGGCGGCACGCTGGTAGGCGCGCCGCTCAAGGGGCGGGTGCTGATCATCGATGACGTGATTACGGCCGGTACCTCGGTACGCGAATCGGTGGAATTGATCCGTGATGCCGGAGCGACGCCGGTCGCAGTGGTCATTGCGCTGGATCGCCGGGAACGCGGGCAAGGCGAGCTTTCGGCAGTGCAGGAGGTGGAACGGAACTACGGTATTCCGGTCATAAGCGTTGCCAGCTTGACCGATTTGATCGATTATCTGTCCGGCCATCCGGAACTTGAAAACAAGCTCGCTGCCGTGCGTGCTTACCGCGCTCTTTATGGCATCGAGTGATATTCTGTCCTCTGAATTAGGGAGAACCCCATGCGCCTGATTACCGCCCTGCTGTTTGTTTCCCCTGCTTTGTTAGCCATGGGCGCCGCTGCCCAGACCCGCATCTATTGCTGCGATGACGCCAAAGGGCGGAAGGTGTGCGGCGACTTTTTGCCCACCGCATGCCAGGGTCGAGCCTATGAAGAGCGCGACAATCGCGGTTTTGTGTCAAAAAAGGTGGACGCTCCGCTGACGGCAGAGCAGCAGGCCCGCCGTGATGCCGAGTTGGTCAAGAAGGAGGCGGATGCCAAGAAGGCTGCCGAGGAGCGCCGTCGTACGCTTGCCTTGCTGGCCACTTATTCCAGCGAAAAGGATATCGATTCGGTGCGGGATCGAAACCTGGCCGAGCTTGACAGTGGCATCAAGGAGGCTGAAAAGCGGCTCGAGGAAGCAAAGAAGAAGAAACAGCAGCTTGACGGCGACAAGGAGTTCTACAAAGGCAAGCCGGTGCCCGATTCGGTCAAGGCTCAGATCCGCGACAACGACAAGGATATCCAGGCACAGCAGACGGCCATTGCTGACAAGACCAAGGAAAAGGAAGAAGTCCGCAAGCGCTTTGCCGACGAGAAGAAGCGCTATCTCGAGCTGATTGGCAAGAAGTCGGCGGAAAGTTCGCCTGCCGCGGTACCTGCGCCTGCCGCAGCACCAGCGCCGGCTCCTGCCGCTGCAGCGACACCCGCCGCGGCGCAGGCACTACCCCAACCCGCCGGAAAGAAGTAGTCAGCCGCCGAGTTTTTTCTTGAGCAGGTCCGTGACCTGCTGCGGATTGGCCTTGCCGCGCGTGGCCTTCATGGCCTGTCCGACCAGTGCGTTGAAAGCCTTTTCCTTGCCGGCGCGGAATTCCTCGACGGACTTCTGGTTGGCGGCCAGTACCGCGTCGACCAGCGCCTCGATCGCGCCGGTATCGGTGATCTGCTTCAGGCCCTGCTTTTCGATGATCTCGTCGGCCGAACTGCCTTCTTTGCTCCAGAGGGCCTCGAATACCTTCTTTGCGATGTTGTTGGAGATGGTGTTGTCGGCGATGCGGGTGATCAGGCCGGCAAGTTGCGCGGGGTTGATAGGGGCGTCGCCGATCTCGCGTTCCTCGCGATTCAGGCATGCTGCCAGTTCGCCCATCACCCAGTTGGCGACCATCTTGGCGTTGGCGGCACCGGTCGCGGCCACCGTTGTGCCGAAGAAATCGGCCATGCCACGCGAGCCCGTCAGGATCGCCGCGTCGTAGGCCGACAGACCATACTCGGCCTGGAAACGTTGTTGCATGGCCTGCGGCAATTCCGGCAAGCCGGCTCTGACCTCGGCAATCCATTCCGGCCGTATTTCCAAGGGCAGCAAATCCGGGTCGGGGAAGTAGCGGTAATCGTGAGCGTCTTCCTTGCTGCGCATCGAACGCGTCTCGCCGGTGGCGGGATCGAACAGCACCGTGGCCTGGCGGATGGTGCGGCCTTCCTCGATCTCGTTGATCTGCCATTGCACCTCGAAATCGATCGCCTGCTGCATGAAACGGAAGGAGTTCAGGTTCTTGATCTCGCGCCGGGTACCCAGCGGCTCGCCCGGGCGGCGCACCGAGACGTTGGCGTCGCAGCGAAACGAGCCTTCCTGCATGTTGCCGTCGCAGATGCCGATCCATTGCACCAGTGCGTGCAATGCCTTGGCGTAGGCGACCGCCTCGGCCGAGGACCGCATGTCGGGCTCGGTGACGATTTCCAGCAGCGGCGTGCCGGCCCGGTTGAGGTCGATCCCGGTGCGGTCGTGAAAATCCTCATGCAGCGATTTGCCGGCGTCCTCTTCGAGATGCGCGCGCGTCAGGTGCACGAACTTCTCGGTCGCCGTCTCGCCAGCGCCGACTCTTGTGGCAAGCCCGCCACCGGAGACCACCGGGGTCTCGAACTGGCTGATCTGGTAGCCCTTGGGCAGATCCGGATAAAAATAATTCTTGCGGGCGAAGATCGAGCGCGGGGCGATCGTCGCCCCGACAGCCAGGCCGAACTTGATGGCGCAGACCACGGCTTCGCGATTGAGCACCGGCAGCACGCCGGGTAGTGCGATGTCCACCGCGTTGGCCTGCATGTTCGGCAGGGCGCCGAAGTCGATGCTGCTGCCGGAGAAGATCTTCGACTTCGTTTGCAGCTGGGCGTGCGTTTCCAGCCCGATGACGATTTCCCACTGAGCTTCCCGGTTCATTGCGCTGCTCCAGCCAATCGCGGCATTCTTGTGTGCCAGTCGGTGATCTTCTGGTACTGGTGCGCCACATTCAGCATTTTCGCCTCGCCAAACCAGTTGCCGATGACCTGCAGGCCCACCGGCATGTTGTTATTGCCGAAACCGCAGGGCAGCGACATGCCGGGCAGGCCGGCGAGATTGGTGGAGATGGTATAGATGTCGGACAGGTACATCTGTACTGGATCCGCGCTCTTGGCGCCGAAGGCGAAGGCGACCGAGGGCGAGGTCGGACCCATGATGACGTCGCAGTTCTTGAAGGCTTCCTGAAAGTCGGCGGCGATGAGACGGCGGATCTTCTGCGCCTGCAGGTAATAGGCGTCGTAATAGCCGTGCGAGAGCACATAGGTGCCGATCAGGATGCGGCGCTTCACTTCCGCGCCGAATCCCTGTGCCCGGCTGCGCGAGTACATCTCCGTCAGGTCGGAATACTCCGGCGCACGATAGCCGTAGCGCACGCCGTCGAAGCGCGACAGGTTCGAGCTGGCCTCGGCCGGCGCGATCACGTAATAAGCCGGCACCGAGAGGCCTGAGTTGGGCAGTTGCACCTCGACCGTGATGGCGCCCAGCTTGCGGTATTCATCAAGCGCGGTTTCGACCGCGGCGCGCACGTCGGCATCCATGCCTTCGCCGAAGAACTCCTGCGGCAGGCCGATGCGCAGGCCGGCCAGCGGCTGTTCCAGGTCACGGCTGTAATCCTCGGCCGGGCGTTCGAGCGAGGTGGAATCGCGCGCATCGAAGCCGGCCATGGCGCTGAGCAGCAGCGCACAGTCTTCAGCACTCTTGGCCATCGGTCCGGCCTGGTCGAGGCTGGAGGCGAAGGCGATCATGCCGTAGCGCGAGACCACGCCGTAGGTCGGTTTCAGGCCGGTCAGGCCGCACAGCGCCGCCGGCTGGCGGATCGAGCCGCCGGTATCGGTGCCGGTCGCCGCGGGGGCGAGGCGCGCCGCGATGGCGGCGGCCGAGCCGCCCGAGGAACCGCCCGGGACACAGGAGGCGTCCCAGGGATTCTTCACCGGCCCGAAATACGAGGTCTCGTTCGACGAGCCCATGGCGAATTCGTCCATGTTGAGCTTGCCCAGCGTCACCATGCCCGCGCCGGCAAGTTTCTCGACCACATGCGCGTCATAGGGCGAAACGAAGTTCGCCAGCATCTTCGAGCCGCACGTGGTGCGCCAGCCCTTGGTGCAGAAAATGTCCTTGTGCGCCAATGGGATACCTGTCAGCGCCGGAGTGCCGGCACCGACTCTTCGCACTTCATCGGCAGCCCGCGCCTGGGCCAGGGTCTTGTTGCGATCAAGGGTAATGAAGGCGTTCAATGCCGGATTGAACTTCTCGATGCGGTCGAGGAACAGCGTGGCCAGTTCAACGGCGGAGACCTTTTTGGCGGCGAGCGCCACGGACAGCGCACGCAGCGAAGAATTGATCAGGTCGCTCATTCCACTACTCGCGGCACTAAATACAACCCGGCCTCGGTTTCCGGCGCCACGGCCTGAAAATCGGCGCGGCGGTCGGTTTCGGTGACCACGTCGGGGCGCAGGCGCTGGACCACATCCACGGCGTGCGCCATCGGCTCGATGCTGGTGGTATCGACGGCCTGCAATTGCTCGATGAAGCCGAGGATGCCGTTCAACTGGTCGCGGGTGGTTTCGCACTCTGCCGCCGACAGTTCGATGCGGGACAAAAGAGCGATGCGGGCGACTTCTTCCAGGTTCAGGGACATGGCGACAAGTGGGGTAGGTGATGGGGGGCCTGTCTGAAAACGGGCCTGGATCTTGCTGAAATAGGCTCTAAATCGACGGGCGCGATAGGTTATCATATGCGACCTTTAGACCCCAGCCTTTCCCGGGCGGGCTTCAACACTGGAACCACGATGTTCGGCTTTCTCCGCTCCTATTTTTCAAATGATCTCGCCATTGACCTCGGTACCGCCAACACGCTGATTTACGTGCGCGGCAAGGGCGTGGTGCTCGACGAACCCTCGGTCGTCGCCATTCGCATCGAAGGCGGCCCCAACGCCAAGAAGACCATCCAGGCCGTCGGCCGTGAGGCCAAGGGCATGATCGGGCGCAATCCCAAGGAAATCCAGGTCATCCGCCCGCTCAAGGACGGCGTCATCGCCGACTTCACGGTCACCGAGCAGATGCTCAAGCAGTTCATCAAGCGGGTGCACGAGTCGCGCCTGTTCTCGCCCTCCCCGCGCATCATCATCTGCGTGCCCTCGGGTTCGACCCAGGTCGAGCGCCGCGCGATTCGCGAATCCGCGCTGGGCGCCGGCGCTTCGCAGGTTTACCTGATCGAGGAGCCGATGGCGGCGGCGATCGGCGCCGGCCTGCCGGTATCGGAAGCCACCGGCTCGATGGTGGTGGACGTTGGCGGCGGCACCACCGAAGTCGGTGTGATCTCGCTGGGCGGCATGGTCTATGCCAATTCGGTGCGCGTCGGCGGCGACAAGTTCGACGAGGCGATCATCTCCTACATCAGCCGCAACTACGGCATGCAGATTGGCGACAATACTGCCGAGAACATCAAGAAGACCATCGGCTCGGCGTTCCCGGGCGCCGAGGTCAAGGAAATGGAAGTTTCCGGCATCAACCGTGCCGAGGGCATTCCGCGCAAGTTCACCATCTCTTCCAACGAGGTGCTCGAAGCGCTCTCCGAACCGCTCAATCAGGTGGTCAAGGCGGTCAAGGATGCGCTGGAAAAAACCCCGCCCGAGCTTGGCGCCGACATCGCCGAGCGGGGCCTGGTGCTGACCGGCGGCGGTGCGCTGCTGCATGACCTGGATCGACTGCTGACCGAGGAAACGGGCTTGCCGGTGATCGTCGCCGATGACCCGCTGACCTGCGTCGCGCGCGGCTCCGGCATGGCACTCGAAAAGATGGACAAACTTGGCAGTATTTTTGCCACCGAGTAAGGCCCGCCCCGTGTAGCTTGCAAACTGGCCCCGCCGCCATGGAATGCGGGGCGCCACCGGGGTTTCCAATTCTGAGAGTGTACCTGCCTTGATGTCCGTCGCTGGCCATGCTCCGCCACCCTTCTTCAAACGGGGTCCGGCACCGCTTGTGCGGTTGGCTTTTTTTGTTTCGCTGTCGCTGATCCTGCTGCTAGCCGATCTGCGCTTTCACACCCTGGAATGGGCGCGCCTCGCGGTGGCTACCGTCGCCTGGCCGCTGCAGCGCATTACCTGGCTGCCGATCGACGCCGCCGGTGATGCCGGCGCCTACCTTTCGCGGCAATCAACCCTCTTGCGGGAAAACGAGGAACTGCGTCGACGCCAGCTCGGCACGGCCAATCTCCTGCTGCGTCAGCAGCATCTCGAGCAGGAGAACAAGCGACTGCGCGCTTTGCTCGACATGCGCACGCGGCTGCCCGTCGAGGGGCGCATCGCGGAGATCCTCTATGCAGCGCGCGACCCTTTTTCGCGGCGGGTGATTATCGACAAGGGTAGCCAGCATGGCGTCGCCGCCGGCCAAGCGGTGGTGGACGAAATCGGCGTCATCGGACAGGTGGCACGGGTGTTCCCGCTCACCGCCGAAGTATTGCTGCTTACGGACAAGGATCAGGCGATTCCGGTGGAAGTGCAGCGCAACGGCTTGCGCGCCGTGCTGGCCGGCGCCGGTGCGGGCATGATGGAATTGCGCTTCCTCGCCGCGAACGCCGAGATCCAGGTCGGCGACGTGCTGGTGACATCCGGTCTCGACGGAGTCTATCTGCCCGGCCTGCCGGTGGCCAAGGTGGTCAAGATCGATCGCGACAGTTCCTACTCGTTTGCCCGCATTACCTGCGCGCCGCTGGCCGGCGTCGAACGCCATGGCCTGGCACTGGTGCTCGGTCGCCGCACCGCCCTGCCGCCGCAGCCGGACGATGCGCCGTTGATCTCCGAGCAGCCGGGTCGCGGCAAGCGCGTCAAGAAGAAAGTACCTTGATGGCCCATCCCCCAACCTCCGTCCCACGGCCGGCTTTGCACAGCCGGCCGGCTACGGCAGCACGGAGCAGTGCTCCGCGAATTCCTGCCTTCGCCCCCTCGGAAGGGGCGACCACGGTTCAACCGCTGCGCGGTTTCCATATTGATGGCTGTACGCCCCCTTGGGGCGGCCCGGCGGAGGCGTAAATGCAACCCATCCATTCCTCGCGTCGCATTCTGCTGCCGGTCAGAAACTGGTTCATCGTGCTGACGCTGTTTCTCGCCCTGCTGTTGAACCTGGTTCCCTTCGGGCGGTTTCCCGGCATTCCCGACTGGGTGGCGCTGGTACTGGCCTTCTGGTGCGTGCACCAACCCTTGAAAGTCGGCATGGCCGCCGGCTTCGTGCTCGGCCTGGCAATGGATGTCGCCGATGCCAGCGTCATGGGTCAGCATGCGCTGGCTTACGTGCTGCTGGCTTTCGCTGCCGCCGGGTGGTCGCGGCGGGTGCTGTGGTTTCCGCTTTCGCAGCAGGCGCTGCACGTATTGCCGATGTTTCTCGGCATGCAGCTGGTAATGATGGGAGCACGCATGCTGAGCGGCGCCGAGTTCCCCGGCGTGCTGTGGTTCCTGTCCAGCGTCACGGCGACGCTGCTGTGGCATCCGGTGACCTACCTGCTCCTGACTCCCCAGTTTCGGCCGGAAGACAAAGATGTGCATAGGCCCATTTGACAAGTGAAACGTGAAAAGTGAAAAGTGAAACGTTAGGGAAGTGGTGGGGTCAGTCGCGTTTCACGTTTCACGTTTCACTTTTCACGCCTCTCCAATAGATGGAATTCAAGAATCCCCAGCAAGAACTCGAGCGTTTCCGTTCGCGTCTGGCCGTGGCGGGCGGCTTTGTGCTGCTCTGCTTCACGCTCTTGTTCATCCGCTTCGTCTGGCTGCAGATTGTCCAGCACGATTACTACCAGACTCGCGCCGAGGACAACCGGATATCGCTGGTACCCATCGTGCCCAACCGGGGCCTGATCGTAGACCGCAATGGCGTCGTCCTGGCGCGCAATTACTCCGCCTACACGCTGGAAATCACTCCTTCCAAGACCCGCGACCTGGAACAGCTCATTGACGGTCTGGCGGCAGTCATCGACATCCAGCCCAAGGACCGCAAGCGTTTCAGGAAGCTGCTGGAAGAAAGCCGGAACTTCGAGTCGCTGCCGATCCGCACGCGTCTCACCGACGAGGAGGTGGCCAAGTTCATCGCTCATCGTTATCGTTTCCCCGGTGTGGACATCAAGGCGCGTCTGTTCCGCCAGTATCCGGGCGAGGCCTTCGCCTCGCACCTGCTGGGCTACATCGGCCGCGTCAATGACAAGGACCTTGAGAAGATCGAGGCCAGGGAGGCGGACGCGAACTATCGCGGCACGGATCACTTCGGCAAGACCGGGCTGGAACAGCGCTACGAGTTCGATCTGCACGGCGAAACCGGCTTCGAGAAAGTGGAAGTCGATGCCGGCGGCCGCGCCGTGCGCACGCTGGCGCGCACGGCGCCGGTGGCCGGCAACAACCTGACGCTGACCGTCGACGCCGAGTTGCAGCGCATCGCCGAGTTGGCCTTCGGCGACCGCAAGGGCGCGCTGGTCGCCATCGAACCTGCCACCGGCGGCATCCTGGCGCTGGTGGCAGTGCCCAACTACGACCCCAACCTGTTCGTCGATGGCATCGATACGCAGAACTGGAAGGAACTCAACGAGTCGCCCGACAAGCCCATGGTCAACCGCGCCCTGAACGGCGCTTATCCGCCCGGTTCCACCTTCAAGCCCTTCATGGCCCTGGCGGCGCTGACGCTGGGCAAGCGGCGGCCGGAACAGGCGATATCCGATCCGGGCTTCTTCAACTTCGGCGGCCACCATTTCCGCGACGACAAGAAGGGTGGCCACGGCGTGGTGGACATGTACAAGTCCATCGTGCATTCCTGCGACACCTACTACTACATGCTGGCCAATGACATGGGGATAGACAATATTTCCAGTTTCATGGGCAGCCTCGGACTGGGCAGCCGCACCGGCATCGACATCGACGGCGAATCGGAAGGCGTACTGCCTTCGCAGGAGTGGAAGAAGAAGCGCTTCAAGAAGCCCGAGCAGCAGAAATGGTATGCCGGCGAGACGATCTCGATCGGCATCGGCCAGGGCTACAACGCCTACACGCCGATCCAGCTGGCGCAGGCCACGGCGATCGTGGCCAACAAGGGTGTTCTGTTCCGGCCGCACCTGGTGAAATTCATTACGGATACCAAAACCGGCAAGCGGACCCTGATCGAGTCGCAGCCGATACGCGATCTCGGGCTGAAGGCGGAACATATCGACGTGATCAGAAACGCCATGATCGGCGTGAACAAGGAAGGCACCGGCGCGCGCGCCTTCGCCGGCGCCGAATACGTCTCCGCCGGCAAGACCGGAACGGCGCAGGTGTACTCGCTTAAGGGCGCGGAATACAAGGCAGGCTCGGTCAGGAAGGAACTGCGCGACCACGCCCTGTTCATTGCGTTCGCGCCTGCCGACGATCCGAAGATCGCCCTGGCCGTGCTGGTCGAGAATGGCGGCTTCGGTGCCCAGGCCGCCGCCCCGATTGCGCGCCAGGTGCTCGACTATTACCTGCTCGGCAAGCGGCCCAAGGCACCGGCACCGGCCGACGAAGCCGCTGTCGAAGGGGACGAGGAATGAACCGCGGCATCGGTCTGGCGACGATCCGCGATCTGCTGCAGCGGCTCGTCGCGCCAATCGATCCGCCCCTGATGGTGATCGCCGGCCTGCTGCTGCTGACGGGCATCGGCATGATGGGCAGCGCCTCGCCCGAGCGGCTCAATGCCCAGCTGATGAATGTTGCGGCGGCGCTGCTGGTGATGCGGGTGGCGGCGCAGATGCCGCCGCAGCGGCTGATGCATCTGGCGGTGCCGGTGTATGTGCTTGGCGTGCTGTTGCTGATCGCCGTCGCCCTGTTCGGCGACGTGTCGAAAGGTGCGCGGCGCTGGCTCAATCTCGGCTTCATGCGCGCGCAACCGTCCGAGCTCATGAAGATCGCCATGCCGCTGCTGCTCGCCTGGTTCTTCCAGAAGCGCGAAGCCATGCCGCGTCTGCGCGACTACGCGATCGCCGCCTTCCTGCTGCTGCTGCCGGTCGCCCTGATCGCGCGCCAGCCCGACCTGGGCACGGCCATCCTGGTGCTGGCCGCCGGTTGCTATGTGATCTTCTTCGCCGGGCTGTCATGGAAGATCATGATCGGCATGGTGGCTGCCGGCATCGCCGCCGCGCCGCTGGCCTGGAACCTGCTCCACGACTACCAGCGCAACCGCATCATCACGCTGTTCGATCCGGAGAAGGATCCGCTGGGCAAGGGCTTCCACATCATCCAGTCGACCATCGCCATCGGCTCCGGTGGGATCTTCGGCAAGGGCTGGCGGGCCGGCACCCAGGCGCAACTCGAGTTCATTCCCGAACGCCATACCGACTTCATCTTTGCCGTCTTCTCCGAGGAATTCGGTCTGTTCGGCAACCTGCTGCTGCTCCTGCTTTATGCGTTCCTGATCGTTCGCGGCCTGATGATCGCCGCCAATGCGGCGACGTTGTTTTCGCGCCTGCTGGCGGGTGCGGTCACCATGATTTTCTTTACCTATGCCTTCGTCAATATGGGCATGGTTTCAGGCATCCTGCCCGTGGTCGGCGTGCCGCTGCCGCTGATCAGCTACGGCGGCACGGCACTGGTGACGCTGTTCCTTGGCATCGGGATACTCATGTCGATTCACGGCAACAGGATGCTCGTCCAGAAATGAACCGGCTTTGGCCGCTGCCTTTACTGGCTTTCCTTGCCGCCTGCGGCACGCAGGCACCGCGACCGGTAACGGATCGCGGCGAAACGCCGCCAGCCGCCGTACCGCCAGCGCCGACTATTAGAACCGAGGCGAAAAAGCCGGCACCGGCGCTCAAGTACAGCGGCGGTTTCTACAAGGACGATGGCCCCGGCGATCAGGTGCCGGCGGACATCGACGCCATTCCCGATGCGCTACCGAAGCCGGAGCCGCTGCACCGCTTTGCCAACAACCCCTACTCGGTGTTCGGGCGTGACTACGTGCCGCTGCGCGAACTCAAGCCCTACCAGGCGCGCGGCATCGGCAGCTGGTACGGGCGCAAGTTCCACGGCCAGAAGACCTCCAGCGGCGAGCCCTACGACATGTACGGCATGACGGCGGCGCATCCGACACTGCCGATCCCGTCCTATGTCCGCGTCAGCAATCCGGCCAACGGCAAGTCGGTCGTGGTACGCGTCAATGATCGCGGGCCCTTTCACGCGGGGCGCGAGATCGACCTCTCCTGGACGGCGGCTTACAAGCTCGGCTATATCGGCCAAGGCAGCACGCTGGTCGTAGTCGAAAGCATCCTGCCCGGGCAGGTGCTCGCCGTCGCCGTCCCGCGCAGCGGAAATCCAGGCGCGCAGAGCGAGCCGGCGTCGCCCGCAAGGGATACCGCCCCCGGCTCCGCCGGAGGCATAACTTCTGCGCCGCCGCCGCGCCGCGACGACGGGGAAGACCCGATCGCCAAGCTGGCTGCGGCCGAGCCCGAGCCGCCGCTGCCGCAGGTGCAGGACAGGCGCGGACATTTCCTGCAGCTGGGCGCCTTCGGCAACCGCGACAACGCCGAGGCATTGCGCATGAGGCTGTCGCGCGAACTGGGCGAGCTCTCCGGCAAGCTGGTGGTGCAGGTGAGTGGGGCCTTGTACCGCGTCCAGCTTGGCCCCTGGCCTGATGCCGCAGCGGCCCAGCTCGCCGGCGTCCGCCTGCGCGAGAGCTTCGGCATGGCGCCGCTGGTGGTGCAGCGCTAGTTTCGCCCGGCTGCGGCAGGCGTCGCCGACTATAATTCCATCCCCTTTTCTCAGCGATTCTTCAATGCGATTTCTTGTCCTTGTTTTCACCCTGCTACAGCTCGGCGCCAGCCATGCGCAACCCCTGCCGGTGACGATTCCGGTACCTGCGGTCAGCGCCCGCGCCTGGCTGCTGATGGA
>JANMTA010000031.1:0-2649 GCA_031389965.1 Betaproteobacteria bacterium | reverse complement strand
ATGGCGACGAACATCTTTGCTCCTGATTGGAGCAAGGAAATTCTGGACAAACTCGGCGAGAGACTGAAGAAAATCTAACCTGGCAGTCAAGAGGGACTGCGCAAAAGCGGCGCGCCCCTCAACTTTACGTTGGGCGCCACTACCCGGAATCAGCGATAATCAAATTTTTCCCATCGGAGTCAAGCCATGGAACTGACCGCGGTACTTACTCCCGCCGCAGAAGGCGGCTACGTTGCCCTGAATCCAGAGACTGGTACCACTACGCAAGGTGAAACCGTTGAAGAGGCTATCACCAACCTGCAAGAGGCTACGGCGCTCTATCTGTCAGAGTTTCCCATCCCCGCGCCCGGACATCCGCTCGTAACAACGTTCAGCGTTCCTGCGCATGCCTAAGCTGCCACAACGCGTTTCGGGCGCTGCCATAGTACGAGCGCTGGAGCGCCTGGGTTTCGAGAAGCTTCGCCAATCCGGAAGCCACGTCATCATGCGCCGTGGTTCCACAGGGCTGTGTCGTCCCCATGCACAGCGAGGTCAAAGTGGGCACGTTGGCTGGTGTCTTGCGTCAAGCCGACGTATCGTCAGACGAATTTATCGCGGCCCTGTAGCCATGGCGCCCAACCCGGCGGTCGTGAGGGACTGCCTTACAGCGGGCTCTGCCCGCTTCCAGCCAGCCCCTCAGCTTGAACGATATACACCACCCGCCCATTTGTACGCGGAACGCCGTTCGCCAACACCAAGCTCAAGGCGGCGGTCAGGTTGAGTCCCTGCCGTTGACGCCGGGATTGGGCATTGCGCGCCGTCCCGCCAGCGCCGACTTTTCACAAGCTCGTCCGCAGTCCGGGCATTTCCTTTGCGGCGCCCTCGCCAACGAGCGCGCGGTTCGTGTGCTTGCGATCACTCGCCGACAACATCGGCCCCGGCGGGTGCGACAAAACGGAACAGCGCGGCCGGCAATGCCGGATTGGCCTCGAAGCGGGTGAAGCGCAGCACCGTCACCTGGCCGAAGCTGTCATGGATTTCCATGCTCACCGGCTGGTTGGCGACAAAGCCGATCTTGACGCGCTCGAAGCTGGCGTCGCCGCCCTTGGGCGTGGCCTCGACGAACTCGACGCCGTCCGCAGCCGCGCCTTCCTTGAGTTCGAAGTACTTGCCCAGATCCTGTCCCGCCAGCAGTGCCGCCGGGCTGGAGCCGAAGGCGGTGCCGAGCTTTTTCACCGCGACCTGGTTCAGGTCGGGGTCGTAGCTCCACAGCTTGTCGCCGTCGCTGACCAGCAGCTGCTTGTAGGGCTTTTCATAGGACCAGCGGAATTTGCCCGGGCGTTGCAGGGCGAAGATACCCGCCGACTGCTGCGGCTTGCGCCCGGACTTGGCGACCACGGTTTGCGTGAATACGCCGCGTGCGCTGCGGTTGGTGTCGAGGAAGCTCTTGAGCTGGTCGAGGCCGGAGGCGTTGGCAGCCAGGCAAAAAACCATGGCGACAATACCTGCAATGCAGTTTTTCATGGGGCAAAGTCCGCCAGCAGGGCGATGCGTCCGACGTCCCTTGCCTTGCTGAAGTAGCGCTTGTCGGCCGTCACCAGAGTGGCGCCCGGCGTGTGCAGCGCCACCGCGTGGTACAGGGTATCGAAAAGATGTTGGCCCAGGCGCACGGCCAGTTTGCAGGCGGCTGCGTACACAGCCGGCGCCGTGGCCGACTCGAACTCCACGGCCATCAGGTCTCTCAAGTCGGATACCGCATCGGCCGGCTTTTCGCGCGCCAGCACTGCGCCCATTTCGGCCAGAAAGTGCGGGGGCTGCACCATCCGCACACCGCCATCGTCAACGCGCGCGAGAATCTCCAGGGCGCGCTGGCAGTGGTCTTCGCCTTCACGGAAATGAAGAAACCACTTGATTGCGACACTGGCGTCCAGCACCAGGATCACGGTCGGCCCTTTTCTCGGGCCTTGCGGAACGATGCGTCAGTCACGCCGGGCGCGCGCTCGCGCCGCGCCACGATGCGGCTGATCGCGGCACGGCTGCGCTCTTTGCGCCTGGCCCGCTCCACCGCCTCGCGCATCAACTCGGCGATGATGGCGCTCTTGTTCTGGCCTGAGAAAACGGCGTTGAACTCATCCTTGACTTCATCCGGCACACTGAAATTGACGGTGGACATGGCCCGCTCCGTTTGTTGAAGATTTCTACAAAGTATAGCGGATGCCGACTGGCGGCAACAGGACCGTCGTAAGGGTACGCGCACGCTCCCGGAATCGGCGCGGGCGGAACGGAGACACGCTCCGGGAACGATCAGATAACAGCTCATGCCAAAGCCAGAATTACCGCCGCGGTAATGCACTGGCCAGGCAGCTACTCCGACCGGTTCGGCGCAATCACCTCGCGCCCGCCGGCGCCGTTCATCGGCGTCACCAGGCCGGCCTTTTCCATGGTTTCAATCAGGCGCGCGGCACGGTTGTAGCCGATGCGCAGATGGCGCTGCACCAGCGAGATCGAGGGCCGCCGCGTCTTCAGCACGATCTCCACGGCCTGGTCGTACATCGGATCGGCCTCGGCATCGCCCGCCGCCGTGTCACCGGCGCCGACTTCTGTGTCATCCGTTGCCGGACCATCGAGCAGGCCGTCGATATAGTCGGGCGGCCCGACTTTCTTCAGGTG
>JANMTA010000217.1:0-7933 GCA_031389965.1 Betaproteobacteria bacterium | reverse complement strand
GCGACTGGCACAAACTCATGCGCGCCATCGAGCTCGGCGGCAAGCCGGTCGCCGCGGCGCTCAACGGCAGCGCGCTGGGCGGCGGCCTGGAAGTTGCGCTGGGTTGTCATTACCGCGTTGCGGCCGACAATCCTAAAACGCGCTTCGGCTTTCCCGAAGTCACGCTCGGTCTCTTGCCCGGTGCCGGCGGTACGCAGCGCCTGCCGCGCCTTATCGGCATGCAGGCCGCGGCGCCTCTGCTCATGGAAGGCAAGCGCATCACGGCGGCCGAGGCTTTGGCGCTTGGCATGATCCACGCAGTGGTGCCGGCCGGTGAAGAGCGCAAGGCTGCCCGGCAATGGGTGCTCGATACCCTGGCCTCTGGCATCAGGCCGCTGCAGCCTTGGGATGCCAAGGGATTCAAGATTCCCGGCGGCGGCCCCGGCACGCCGCACGGCATGCAGATGTTCATGGCGGCCAATGCCATGCTGCGCGAAAAGACCTTCGACAACTACCCGGCGCCGAAGCACATCCTCTCCTGCATCTATGAAGGCCTGGCGACTGACTTCGACACGGGCCTGGCCATCGAGGCGCGCTACTTCACTAACCTGGTGATTTCACCGGTGTCGAAGAACATGATCCGCAGCCTGTTCTTCGGCATGCAGGACGCCAACAAGCTGGCTTCGCGCCCGGCCGGTGTGGCGCAACAGAAATATACGAAGATCGGCATGCTCGGCGCCGGCATGATGGGCGCCGGCATCGCGATGTCGACCGCGACGGCCGGCATTGAGGTGGTGCTGCTCGATACCACGCCGGAGGCAGCCGAGAAGGGCAAGGACTATGCGCGCAAGCAGTGGAGCAAGCAGGTGCAGAAGGGCCGCATGACGGCCGACGCCAGGGAAGCCCTGCTGGCGCGCATCCATCCCACCGCCGACTATGCCGTTCTCGCGGGTTGCGAACTGGTCATCGAGGCCGTGTTCGAGAAACGCGAGATCAAGGCTGAGGTGACGAGGCAGGCCGAAGCGGTGATTGGCCCGGACGCGATCTTCGCCTCCAACACCTCGACCCTGCCGATCACCGGGCTGGCAGAAGCAAGCGTGCGTCCGGCCAATTTCATCGGCCTGCATTTCTTCTCGCCGGCGGAGAAGATGCCGCTGGTCGAGATCATCGTCGGCAAGGCGACGTCGGATGCGGCTCTGGCGCGGGCCATGGACTTCGTGCGCGCCATAGCCAAGACGCCGATCGTGGTCAACGACTCGCGCGGTTTCTACACCAGCCGCGTCTTCGGCACTTACCTTTCGGAAGGCATGGCCCTGCTCGAGGAAGGCGTGCCGCCGACGCTGATCGACAAGGCTGGGCTGATCGCCGGCATGCCGGTCGGGCCGCTGGCGTTGGCCGACGAAATCTCCATCGAGCTGGTGCACAAGATTGGGCAGCAGACACGGGCGGATTTGGGCAGCGCTTATGTCGAGCGCGCCGCGGATCGCGTCGCGGCAAAGATGGTGGCGGAGTTGGGGCGCCTCGGGCGCAAGTCGGGCGCGGGTTTCTACGACTATCCGGCGGGCGGGCCGAAGCGCCTTTGGGCAGGGTTGGGCCAAATCTTCGTACCAAAAGTTCCCGCAGGGACGCAGAGCGCTGACGCTAGTGCTCTGCATGCCGGGGATTCCGCTTCGCGGGCCGGCAACGAGGCGATATTGAGCGTCGAAGAGATCATCGAGCGCCTGATCCTCGTGCAGTCGGTGGAAACCGCGCGCTGCCTCGAAGAGAAGGTGCTGCGCGCGGCCATCGACGCCGATGTCGGCGCGATCCTTGGCTGGGGCTATCCGCCCTTCCGTGGCGGGCCGGTCGGCTGGCTGCATACGCTGGGCCTGCCCGCCGCCGTGGCGGCGCTGGATCGCCTTGCGGCAAAGCACGGTCCGCGCTTTGCCGCGCCGCAATTGCTGCGCGACATGGCGGCGCGCGGAGAGCGTTTCTACGCCTGACACGAAAGTCGGCGCTGGCGACACGGCGAGCGTGCGCCGGTTTCAGCGGCTGGATGGTGAACTGCGTGGCGCACTCGGCGTCACCAGCACTTTCCAGAACACCAGGAAATACAGCGCGAACGCGGCCGCCCACAGCACAGCGGAGAGTGCCACCACGGCGCTGCCCAGACCATGCACGGTGGCCGCCAGCCGCAGCAGGGCGGCGGCGAACATCAGGGCATAGGCGACCAGCATGGCGCCCGGCACCTCGAGCGGGCGGCCGGTGTGGCGCAGGCTGACGCGGGTCATCAGGCCGAGCATCATCAGGCCGAGGCTGCCGACGGTAAAGGCGTGCAGCCATGCGGCTGCCGGCACCAGGCCGGTGAGTTCGGCGGCGGCCTTGAGGGCGAAGGCCAGCACCAGCCAGGCGAAACCCAGGTGCATGACCAGCAGCAGCGGCACATCGGCGACAAGCCAGCCTTTCCAGCGCGCGCAGCGCCAGCCGTGCAACAGTGCGCAGGCCAGCGCGCTGGCGCCGGTCGCGGCGGCCGGGGCGGCACCAAGGTCGAGTGCGGCGAGCAGGAGCAGCGCGCCGACGGCGGCAATCTCCAGCTTCATGTTACACGGCGCCAGTGCGCCACGGCCTTTTTCGCGCAGGGCGTTGCCGGTGAAAATCGGCGCCAGCAGGCCGCCCTTGAGGACGTAGAGCACGATGATGGCGTAAATGGCCAGGCGCAGCGCTTGCCCGGCCAGAATCTGGTTGCCGCTCGATGCCGCGTGGTGATAGAGCAGGTCGGCCGTGAGCAGGGCCAGCAGGATGGGCAGCAGCAGCAGGTAGAGCCGGTTGGCGGTGCGCAGCAGTTGCGGCGTCAGCATTAGGAGGAGGCTGGCATAAAGCAGGCCGTCGGCCACCGCCGGCAGGAGCGCAGGCAGCCAGGGGGATGCCCAGAAGGCGATGCGCCCGAGAAGCCACAGCGCGACCAGCAGTATCAGTCGCCCGCCGCGGATTTCCTCGGTGCCCGCCCAGCTTGGCAGCGCCGTCAACACGATGCCGGTGATGATCGCCGCCGCGAAGCCGAAGATGAATTCGTGGCCGTGCTGCAACTTCAGCGGCACGCTCCCCGCGGGCAGGTTCCACAGACCGAGGAGCGCTCCCAGCCAAGCCGCGACCAGCAGCGGTGCATAGAGTGCGCCGAGGAAATAGAAGGGCCGGAAGGCGCTGGCCCAGAGCGGCGAAGAGGTCAAAGTGTGGCTGGCGAAAGGAGGGGACAGGCGGAATTATGCGGCATGCGCCTCCTTCGCCGTCGCCACTGGCGGCTGATCGAAGACCGCCATCAGTTCCTTCTGCCTGGCCCGCGCCTGAATGATGGAGCGCTCCTTTACCGGGCCGTAGCCGCGAATGGTCTCCGGGATACGGGCCAGCGCGACGGCGGCATCGAATTCTCCTTGATTCAGCCGGCTGTGATCGAGCTTGTCCAGGATGTGCGCGACCGTGCGCTCGTAGTCGGCGATCAGTTCGCGTTCCTGCCTGCGTTCGGCAATGCGGCCGAAGGGGTTGAGCGCGGTGCCGCGCAGGAACTTGAAACGGGCGAGCAGCTTCATGGCCGGCAGCAGCCAGGGACCGAAGCGGATCTTTTTCGGCTCGTCACCGGGTTTTGCGCCACGGCTCCAGGGCAGGGTGATGTGGAAGTTGAGGCGGTAGTCGCCTTCGAAGCCGGCGGCCAGTGATTCCCGGAATTCCGGGTCGCTGAACAGTCGCGCCACTTCGTATTCATCCTTGTAGGCCAGCAGTTTGAAGTAGTTGCGCGCCACGGCATCCGAAAACGCCGTTGCCTGCCCGCGAAGCGGAATTCCAGGTACGCAAAGCGAGCCGGCGCCGACTTTTGCCTCATGCTCGCGCGTCCGCTCGACCAGGGCCACGTAGCGCCGGGCATAGCTCTCGTCCTGATAGGCCACAAGGTAATCACGGCGTCGTTCGATCGTTTCGTCGAGATTGACGGACAGCCTGTGGGTCGGTGCAGCCGGTTCGCCGGCGGCGACCAGGGCTTCGACTCCGGCCGGATCGAGGGCCGCGCGCCGCCCCCAGGAGAACGCGCGGCGATTCTCCTCCACCGTGGCGCCGTTGAGCTCTATTGCACGCAGCAGGGCTTCTGACGACAGCGGTATGAGGCCGCGCTGGAAGGCGTAGCCGAGCATGAAGATGTTGGTGCCCATCGCGTTTCCCGTCAGGCGGGCGGCAAGGCGGCTGGCATCGATGAAAATCGCCGCGTCGGTACCGACGGCATCGACGATCGATTGCTCCATGGCGCCCGCCGGGAAAGCGCGATCGGGATTGCGCATGAAGTCGCCGCTAATCGCCTGGCCGGTGTTCACGATGGCCTGCGTCACGCCGGTAGCGGTCTTGGCCAGGGCGTCATCGCTGACGGCAACCACAATATCGCAGCCGAGGATGAGCATGGCCTCACCCGTGGCAATCCGTGTCGAATGCAAGCGGCTTTGGCTTTCGGCAATTCGCACGTGCGACATCACGGCGCCGCCTTTTTGCGCCAGGCCGGTCATGTCGAGCACGGTGACGCCCTTGCCTTCGAGATGCGCGGCCATGCCGAGCAGGGCGCCGATGGTCACCACGCCGGTGCCGCCGACACCGGCCACCAGGATGCCGTAGGGCTTGGTCAGCTCGGTGCGCGCAGGCTCAGGCAGATCGGCAAACTCGGCCAGGCCGGATTCCACGGCGCGGCCGCGGCGCACTGCGCCGCCGTGTACGGTGACGATGCTGGGGCAGAAGCCGTTCACGCAGGAATAGACCTTGTTGCAGGAATGCTGATCGATGGCGCGTTTGCGGCCGAATTCCGTCTCAACCGGAATCACGGCCAGGCAGTTGGACTTGATGCTGCAGTCGCCGCAGCCTTCGCAGACCATTTCGTTGATGAAGACGCGCACGGCCGGGTCCGGCAAGAGGCCGCGCTTGCGCCGGCGACGCTTCTCGGCGGCGCAGGTCTGGTCGTAGATCAGCGCGGTGACGCCCGGGGTTTCGCGCAATTCGATTTGCGTCGCTTCGAGATCGTCGCGGTGGCGGATATCGACGCCCGGCGCGAAGTCGGTGACGCCCTTGTACTTCTCCGGTTCGTCGGACATCACGACGATGCGCTTGACATCTTCGGCGGCCAACTGGCGGGTGAGTTGCGGCACCGTCAGCGTGCCATCCAGCGGCTGGCCGCCGGTCATGGCGACGGCATCGTTGAACAGCAGTTTGTACGTAATATTGATGCTTCCGGCGACGGCCGCTCGCACAGCGAGTATGCCGGAGTGGAAGTAGGTGCCATCGCCCATGTTGGCGAATACGTGCTGCGTGCCGCTGTGGCCGGACACGCCCAGCCACGCCGCGCCTTCGCCGCCCATGTGGCAAATGGTGACCGTATTGCGGCCCATCGCTACGGCCATCAGATGGCAGCCGACGCCGCCCAGGGCGCAACTGCCCTCCGGCACCTTGGTCGACTGGTTGTGCGGGCAGCCGGGGCAGAAGTAAGGCATGCGCATCATCGTCACCCGCGGTCGCGACAGGGCCTTGGCCTTTTCGTCGAGGAAGGCAATGTAGTCGGCAATGCGCGGCGCCGTATGGAAACGGCCGAGGCGGGCGGCGATGGCGCGGGCCACCAGGGCGGGCGTCATCTCGGCGGTGGGCGCCAGCAGCCAGCGGTGTTCCGGCACCGGCCATTCGCCGGTCTCATCGTATTTTCCGACCACGCGCGGGCGCACGTCTTCGCGCCAGTTGTAGAGCATTTCCTTCAACTGGTATTCGATGATCTGGCGCTTCTCCTCGACCACCAGGATTTCCTCCAGGCCCGCGGCGAATTGGCGTACCGAATCGGCTTCGAGCGGCCAGGGCATGCCCACCTTGAACAGGCGCAGGCCGATCCCGGCGGCATAGGCTTCGTCGATGCCGAGATCGTCCAGGGCCTGACGCACGTCGAGATAGGCCTTGCCGCAGGCGATGATGCCGAGGCGCGGTCGCGGACTGTCGAAAATGATCCGGTTTAGCCGGTTAACACGGGCATAGGCGATTGCGGCGTAGACCTTGAACTCCTGCAGGCGGTGCTCCTGCGCCAGTTGCGGATCGGGCCAGCGGATATGCACGCCGTCCGCCGGCAGGTGGAAATCCTCGGGGATCACTATCTTCAGGCGTGCGGGGTCGACTTCCACCGTGGCGGAACTCTCTGCCGTATCGGAGGTGACCTTCAGCGCCACCCAGCAGCCGGAATAGCGCGACATGGCCCAGCCGTGCAGGCCGAAGTCGAGATACTCCTGCAGATCGGCCGGGGCCAGCACCGGGATGCCGCAGGCCGAAAACATGTGTTCGCTCTGGTGCGCGACGGCCGAAGAGCGCGCCGAGGGGTCGTCGCCGGCGACCAGCAGCACGCCGCCATGTTTGGCCGTTCCGGCGTGGTTGGCATGCTTGAACACGTCGCCGGAACGGTCGACGCCCGGTCCCTTGCCGTACCACATCGAGAAAATGCCGTCGAACTTCGGCTGCGGGAAGAAAGGCAGTTGCTGCGTGCCCCAGACGGCGGTGGCCGCAATGTCTTCGTTGAGGCCCGGGTGGAAAGTGATGTCCTGCGCCTTGAGGAAGGATTCGGCGGCGTGCAGCGCGGTGTCCAGGCCGCCCAGCGGCGAACCGCGATAGCCGGAGATGTAGCCGGCGGTATGCAGGCCGGCGCTGCGGTCCATGGCCTGCTGCAGCATGGGCAGGCGCGCCAGGGCCTGCATGCCGGTGAGGAAGACGCGACCGTGCTCCAGCCGGTACTTGTCTTCGAGTGAAACATTTGCAAGATTCATTTGCATCCCCTCTGTGCTGGCTTGCGCGCCTGTGCAACACCGCGCGTCGTCCGTCACCTGCGCGACCCGTGGCGGGTCGCAGCGTTCAAGCTCCCGGGCGAAAGCGGGAAGATCGGGAGCCGTGCGTGGTCGTGCACCACCACGTTCTGTAACGCGCCGAAATCCTGTGGGAATGGGTCATGAACGGGCCGTCCTGTTGTTCCGGCCGCTACGTTTGGAGACTGTGTTCTGCGCACTGCATGATATGACTGATCAACCGGCGATGACGCCCTGGTTCTTGAGGGTGGCACACTCCGCCGCCGTAAGTCCTGCGGCCTGGAGCACCGCCAGGGTGTCCTGCCCGTATTTGGCGGGGAAGCCGAGTTCGGTCGACATGCCGGGGATATCCACCGCCATCGGCTGCATGCGCACCATCTTGCCGGCGGGCGTGCGCGTCGTGGTCAGGCGACTGGCGACGGCCGGCATTTCGCGCACGCCGGGGATGTCGTGGATCGGCGTATGGGGGATCGTCGCCTTGCGGAACTCCGCGGCAATGTCGGCGGTGGCGAGACGGCGCGTCACGGCCGCCATGTCGCGGTGGATGGATTCGCGTTCGCGGACGCGACCCTCGTTGGTGGCGCGCACGGCGTTGGCGACCGGCGCAAAGTAGGGAATCTCAGTCAGGCGTCGCCACTGTACGTCGCTGCCGATGGCCATGTAGATGAAGCCGTCCGCGGTGGGATAGACGTTGGTCGGGATGAACTTGCGATGTTCGTTGCCGCAGCGGGTGATTTCCGACGGATCGCAGTCGAAGTCGAGCAGGGGCAGGGTGGTGATCAGCCAGGACGCGGCCGCCTGCAGCATCGAGACGTCGATGCGGCTGCCGCGGCCGGTTTCGGCACGCTCCAGCAGCGCCATCATCACGCCGGCATAAACCTCGTCGCCGGCCTTGAGGTCGATCAGCGGCACGCCGGAAAGCGTTGGCGGGCCGTCGGCGGGGCCGGTCAGCTCCATGTAGCCGGCCATGGCCTGGATGACAGGGTCGTAGCCGGGCGCGTCGGGATATTCCGGGCCCATGGCCGAGATGCCGGCCCAGATCAGGTCCGGCTTCACCGCGGAGAGGCTTTCGTAGTCGATGCCCAGTTGCTGGTAGCGCTTCGGTACGGTGTTGCAGCAGAAGA
>JANMTA010000180.1:0-8442 GCA_031389965.1 Betaproteobacteria bacterium | reverse complement strand
CGACGGCCATCTTCCGCATCGTGCAGGAATCCCTGACCAACATTGCCCGCCACGCGCGCGCAAACCATGCCATGGTGGCCTTGAAGGATAGCGGCGATGAGCTGCTGCTGACGATTGCCGACGATGGTTGCGGCATGGCGGCCGAGCTGACCGGGGAAAGAACCACCTATGGCATGCTGGGCATGCGCGAGCGGGTGAACATGATCGGCGGCCGCATTGCCATCGACAGTGCGCCGGGGCGTGGCACGCACATCGAGGTGAGCATTCCCAAAAGCCTGCAGCCGACCCCATGATCCGCATCCTCATCGCCGATGACCATACCCTGATGCGCGACGGATTGAAGCAGATCCTCGCCACCGCGGGCGACATGGTGGTCGCCGGCGAGGCCTGCGACGGCCTGCAGACGCTGGAGCGGGTGCGCGGCGACGATTGGGACCTGCTGTTGCTCGACATGTCGATGCCCGGTCGCAGCGGTGTCGAACTCATCCGGCAGATCAAGATCGAGAAGCCCCGGCTGCCGATCCTGGTGCTCAGCATGCACAAGGAAAGCGAGTATGCGGTGCGCAGCATTCGTGCCGGCGCAGGCGGCTACCTGTGCAAGGACAGCGCTTCGCAGCAGTTGCTGACGGCGATCCGCGCCGTGGCGGGCGGCGGGCGCTTCATCAGCCCCGAAGTGGCCGCCGACCTGGCCTTCGGCCTGATTCAGCGCGACGATCGGCCGCTGCATGCCTTGCTGTCGGATCGGGAGTTCCTGATTTTTCGCAAGCTGACCGCCGGCGACGCGATCGGCGAAATCGCACAGCGGCTCAACCTGAGCGCAAAAACGGTCAGCACCTACAAGGCACGCGTCCTGGAAAAAATGCATATGTCGAGTGTTGCCGACCTGATCCGCTATGGCCTGAAACACAATCTGCTTGACGACCCGGTCGATCCCTGAGCGCCGGGGCAGGCCGCTGCAAAGAGCCCACACGCTGTAGGGCGATTCCTACGGCATGTTTCCCTGTCACTCACGAAAAGTCGCGCTCCCTGCCGATATCGCTGAAAACCCGATCGGCGCAGCATCACACCCACTGTAGTCATGGCTCTGTGAACGCCGATGAAAATCCTGCTGGTGGAAGATTCGCGGATCCTGCGCGAGCGCTTGCGCGGCATCATCGGTGCCATTCCCATGGCAAGCCTGGTCGCCGAGACCGACAACGCCGAGGACGCCAGAAGCCTGCTGGAACGGCATCGACCCGAGGTCGCCGTCATCGATCTGCGACTGCGGGGCGGCAGCGGCCTGTCATTGCTCGCCCATGCCAGGGCCGCGCATCCGGCGACGACGCTGATCGTGCTGACGAATCTCGCGCAAGCCGAATACCGGTCGAAGTGCATCGAACTTGGCGCGCATTACTTCTTCGACAAGTCGAAGGGCATCGCGGCATTCACGCTGCTGCTGGCCGATCTGAGCAGGTAGCAGGCCGGACCGCCGGGCACCTGCAGGAGCGGTGCGCCATGAGCGGACGCGCGCTTGCCGCTTTGTCGCTGATGTCGGCCTGCACCTAGAGCACGCCTTGCCGAGTTCCGCGGCGATGGCGCTGGAGGATCCCGTGACGACGGGCACTTTTGCGGATAATTTGCTCACTTCTCCGCCTGTTGCAAACCCCGGTTCAGCCCGTCAGCTTGCGGTAGATTTCCGCGATTTTTTGCGGAAGTTTTTTTGCGTCGTCGATCACCGAGTAGTGCGCCGGACCATAGAGCTGTGGCAGGTAGTCGGCGCCGTGGCGGTCGATGGTGACGCAATAGCTGCGGATGCCCTTCTCGCGCGCTTCGAGCAGCGCGCGGCGGGTGTCCTCGATGCCGTAGCGGCCGCGGTATTCGTCGCCGTAATCGTCGGGGCGCCCGTCGGAGAGCGTAACCAGAAGCTTGTGCCGCGTGTTCTGCTTATGCAGGAGGCCGCAGAGGTGGCGTACCGCAACGCCCATGCGCGTGTAGTCCCTGGCCTCGATGCCGGCGATGCGGCTGCGCGTGCCGGCGTCGTAGCGGTCGCCGAAACACTTGATGCGGTAGATGTCGCAGTGCGTGCGCGTCCACCCGGAGAAACCGTAGATGGCGTAGCTGTCGCCGAGCGCCTCGATGGCTTCGCACAGCAGCACCAGCGATTCGCGCTCGGCATCATTGACCCAGCCCTTGGTCGAGCCGCTCATGTCGACCATGAACATCACGGCCAGCGAACGCTCGACGCGGCGGCGGTGGATGAACAGGCGCGGCGAGGGTTCGCTGCCGCTCTTGCGGTCGGCGCGCGCCTCGACCTGCGCATCGAGGTCGATTTCCTCGCCGTCGAACTGGCGCCGCTGCGGTTTGTCCTCGCCGCGCAGCGATTCGAAGCGGCGCCGGATGCTGCGGATCAGGTGGGCGTGGCGCGTGCGCACCTCATCAACCCATTCCTGGTCGCCGGCCGGTCCTTCCATTTCGTACAGGTGACACCAGCCGTGCCGCCATGCGGCGCGCCGGTAGTCCCACTCGTCATAGAAGGCGTCGGGCTGGGTGGTTACGCTCGCCGTAACCGGCTCGTCCGCGCCAGCGACCGCTTGCCACGCGCCCGGCCCCGCCGCGTGCAGGGCTTCGGGAGGAATCTCGCCGAGATCCTGCATCAAGGACTTTGCCGCCTCGCGCGCCGCAGGCGGCAGGGCCAGCAGGTCGGCCTGCGGGTCGGACACCTGCAGGTCGCCTTCCGCCGCCAGCGGCGAGTAGTCGGGATTGTCGGCGGCGCCGGTCTTGGTCGCGACGGCGGCCAGCACCTTGAGCGCGCGCCTCACCACCGCCGTTTCTCGCGTGATCCTTGCGGCACGCACACGGCGCGCGGCGACAGGATCCATGGCGCCAATGTGCGGCAACGTCGGCGTCTCGCCGGCGCCGAGTTTTCGCAGTTCGGCCATGGCGGCCAGGCTGTCGGCCGCGGTGGCTTCGGCGTGCGCCAGTCTTTCCGCCGCGGCGGCCAGTTGCGGCGGCCACGGCCCGCGCAGGCTGGCGATTTCCTGTGCCAGGCCCGGCAGTTCGCCGGCGATGCAGGCTTCGAGGCGCATGGCTTCGAACACGGCAAACCAGGCCAGTGCTTTGTCGCGGTCCGGCCAGAGTTCCAGCTCCGGCTCCGGATCGACATTGAAACTGCCAAAGCGCGTCTGCGCCCACAAGAGCACCGCCATGGCCTTGTACAGGCGCCGGTTGCCTTGCGTGTCAGGAGCGACATCAAGCCGCTGCGGCAGCCACAGGGTTTCGCTATCGGTCCAGGCCCTGGGTCCGCTGACAAGCTTGAGCGGCCGGCCGTCGAGTGCATGCAGGAAACGCGACAACCGCCGTTCGATCTCCGCAAACGCGACACCGTCGTGCGATTGCTGCGAGCGGATCTTGTGTCCCGCGGCGAACTCGGTCAGGGTGCGGCGCGTGGCGGCCAGGCCGCTGCGGTCGTAGGCATCGAGCCCGGCGCGTACCCAGTCATCGAGCTGCGTATCGAGTCCGGCCGCGTGCTCGGCGGCCAGCGAGGCGATCAACCAGCCCAGATCGTCAGACGTCTGCGCCGCAACGCCCGCCCAGTGCAGCACGCGCTCCTGCATCTCGCGCGGCAGGGCTTCGAGCAGCGCCGCGGGCTCGGCCGCGGAGCGCTGGCGCAGGGAAAGCAGCAACAGCTCGTCGAGCCGCGCTTCGAGTTCGTGAGCGAAGAGTTTGCGTTCGCTCATCGCCGTTCAAAACACCGCGCGTATCAAGTCGTCCAGAGCATCGCGCGTGTCGGCTTCGTCGGCCAGCGGGCGGGCGATGGCAGCGGTGCAGGCGGTCAGCGGGGCCATGCCTTTGGCGATCAGTTGCGCGGCATGCACCAGGAGGCGGGTGCCGGCGCCTTCGTCGAGCCCGGCGCCCTTGAGCTTGCGCGTGAGGTTGCCGAGCTTGACCAGCTTCTGTGCCGTGACCTCGTCGACACGGCCTTCATGGGCGACGATGCGCGCCTCGACGGCGGCCTCCGGGTAGTCGAAATCCAGCGCGACAAAACGCTGCCGCGTGCTCGGCTTCATCTCCTTCAGCACGCTCTGATAACCGGGGTTGTAGGAGATCACCAGCATGAAGTCCGGCGGCGCCTCGATGTACTCGCCGCGCTTTTCGACGGGCAGCGCACGGCGCGAATCGGTCAGCGGATGGATCACCACCGTGGTGTCCTTGCGCGCCTCGACGATTTCGTCGAGATAGCAGATCGCGCCGGCGCGCACGGCCGCCGTCAGCGGCCCGTCCATCCACACGGTTTCATCGCCGACGATCAGGTAGCGGCCGACCAGGTCGGCGGTGGTCAGGTCGTCGTGGCAGGCCACCGTGACCAGCGGGCGCTTGAGGCGCCAGGCCATGTGCTCGACGAAACGCGTCTTGCCGCAGCCGGTGGGGCCTTTCAGCATCACCGGCAGGCAACTCCCGGCAGCCGCCGCGAACACCTCGAGTTCGTCGCCGATCGCATGGTAGTAGGGCTCGCTGGCGGAACGCACCAGCGGTGTGGCCAGCGCACGGACATCGGCGCGGACGTCGGCACGGGCATCCTGCTGGCCCGAGGATCTGGAAGCGGTCATTGGCGGCACCTATTTGGGTTTGGGCTGCTTGGCCTCGTCGGCCATGCGTTTCTTCATTTCGCGCAGCCGCGAATCCACTTGCGAGTATTCATAGAAATTGCCGTCGCCGGACTTTTGCGCAAGTTCGAGTTGCTCCACCGCCGCCGGCAATTGCCCGAGCAGGCCATAGGCTTCGGCCTGGGCACGGTGCTGCTGCAGGCGCCTGCCGAGCATGGCATAAGTCTTCGCCTGCAGGAAATGCATTTTTGCATCCGACGGGTAGCTCGCCAGGTCGTCTTCGGTGAACTTGATTGCTTCATTCGGCAAGCGGGCTTCCAGCAAGGCATCCACCAGACCGTAAGCGACGGCGCGTTCCTGCGGAAAACGCGGCTGCGCGCTGCGCAGAATCGTCACCGCAGCCGCGGCATCGCCCTGCTTCAGGCGCAGCTGGGCGTCAAGCGTCTCGATCATGGGCGACACCGCCTTCAGGCGGCGCAATTCCTTAAGCTCTTTTTCCGCCGCGGCAACCCTGCCGTCGCGCAGGAGGGCCTGCGCCAGGCCGTAGCGCACGGCCACTTCGCTGCCGGCAAAGCTGCGGTCCGCGAGCCGGCTTTCAAACTCCGTCACCGCATCGCGCGGCGCCCCATCCTGCGCGCGCAGCTTGGCGCGCACCAGCTGGAACTCGAGGGAATCCGGCACCTGCTTGTAGGGTCGCAACTGTATCCGGTTGCCCATGTCGGCCAGGCGTTCAGTGGTCAGCGGGTGGGTCCGCAAATAGCCGGGAGCACTGTTTTTGTTCTCATACAGGCGGCTGAATTTCTGCAGGCGCTCGAAGAAGCTGCTCATGCCGCGTATGTCGAAATCCGATCGTTCCAGCAAGTCGAGGCCGACACGATCCGCCTCGCGCTCGAAGTCGCGCGAATAATTCAGCTGATTCTGTATTGCCGCGCCCTGCCCGGCCATGGCCGCACCCATCGCCAGGTCGGGACTGCTGCGCGCCGCAAGAATCGCCACGGCGAGCGCCAGCAGGCTGGCGACCTGGCCCTGCCCTGATTTGCTGATGAGGCGCGCCAGGTGGCGCTGGGTCACGTGGGAAATTTCGTGCGCCAGCACCGAGGCAAGCTCCGATTCCGATGCGGCGGCGAGAATCAGCCCGCTATGCACGCCGATGTAGCCGCCGGGCATGGCAAAGGCATTGAGGGTCGGATCGCGCAGCGCAAAAAGCTCGAACTCCTGGCGCGATTCGGTACTTTGCGAAGAGAGCCGGCTGCCCAGCCGGTTGAGGTAGCTGCTGACCTCGGGGTCATCAAGGTAGGCAGGATCGCGACGGATTTCGAGCATCACCGATTCGCCGATGCGCCGTTCCATCGCCGGGGAAAACTCGGATTGCGCCGCTTCACCGAGGTCGGGCAGGCCTTCGGCCATTGACAGAGGCGGCGCCGAGAGGATGCCAACAGCAAGAACGAGAGTGCCGGCAAGCGGATGCAGTTTCATCCCGCTATGATAGCGGCTTCGCCAAAACGAGTTGTGACAGGGTATTTCATGAATCCTCCGCGCAAATCCACAAAAGCGCCCCCCGCCAGGACAGCCGGCGGACCGCTGACCCACTTCGATGGCGCGGGTCAGGCCCACATGGTCGATGTCGGCGCCAAGGCCGAAACCACCCGCATCGCGCGAGCCCAGGGCCACATCCGCATGGCGCCCGCCACCTTCGCCCTGATCAAGAGCGGCTCGGCGAAGAAGGGCGACGTGCTCGGCATCGCACGCCTTGCCGCGATCCAGGGAGCCAAGCGCACCTCCGATCTGATCCCGCTGTGCCACCCGCTGGCGCTGACGCGCGTCGCCGCCGAGTTTACGCTCGACACGCGGCGCCATCGCGTGACGCTGGAGGTCACGGCGGAAACCGTGGGGCGCACCGGCGTCGAGATGGAGGCGCTGACCGCGGTGTCGACCGGCCTGCTGACCATCTACGACATGTGCAAGGCCGTCGACCGCGGCATGATCATCGAAGACATCCGTCTGCTGGAAAAGCTCGGCGGCAAATCGGGACACTGGACGGCCGATGACAGCAAATAATTCGCAACGCGCGGTGGCGTTGTGGCTGTTCATCTGCTGCGCCATGGTTTTTCTGACCATGGTGGTCGGCGGCGTGACCCGCCTGACGCATTCGGGGCTGTCCATCGTCGAATGGAAACCGCTGATCGGCGCCCTGCCGCCGCTGTCGGAAGCGCACTGGCTGGAGCTTTTCGCCAAGTACCAGCAGACGCCCGAGTTCCAGAAGGTCAATCACGACATGACGCTGGACGGCTTCCAGTTCATCTTCTGGTGGGAATGGGCACACCGCCTTTCGGGCCGCCTGATCGGCGTGGTGTTCTTTGTCCCCTACATGTGGTTCCTGCTGCGCGGCTACCTGCGCGGTGCGATGGCGGCCAGGGTGTTCGGCTTCTTCGTCCTCGGCGGCCTGCAGGGCGCGATGGGCTGGTACATGGTCAAGAGCGGCCTGGTCGACGACCCGCGCGTCTCGCAATACCGGCTCGCCGCGCACCTCGGTTTGGCGTTCGTGCTGTTCGGCCTGATGTTCTGGACCGGGCTGGGCATGCTGCAGCCGAGGAATGAAAAAGTCGCCGTATCGCCAGCGCCGACTTTCACAACGCGCATGGGCAACTGGCTGGTGGCGCTGGTCTTCATCATGGTGCTGTCGGGCGCGCTGGTGGCCGGCATCCGCGCCGGGCTGGCCTACAACACCTTCCCGCTGATGAACGGCAACTTCGTGCCGCCCGAGATCTTCATGGTTGAGCCGTTCTGGCTGAACTTCTTCACCAACATGGCAACGGTGCAGTTCGACCACCGCATGATCGCGTGGCTGCTGATGGCGCTGATCCCATGGTATTCATTGCGCATCTGGCAGGAGTTCCCCGAAGCGCGCAAGCCTGCCGTGGTACTCACGCTGTGGCTGGCGGTGCAGGTGGGCCTGGGCATCGCCACCCTGCTGCTGCAGGTGCCGGTGGCGCTGGGTGCTGCGCATCAGGCTGGCGCGATGGTGCTGTTCGGGCTGCTGCTGTGGGCGAATCACTCGATACGACGCGCCGGGCTGTAAATAAATCGGGGATGCAAAAGATGGCGTTGAACGACCTCATCTGCGATCGGCCAGGAACAGCTACTGGCGACTCTTCTCTACTGCAACAGTCATTGGATTGTCCCGGCTACCTGGAAACAACCGTTCGCCATGATTGCTGAAAAGCTAAAGCAGTCATTCCATCTGCGGACGAAACTGGCATACCCGTCATATTTCAGTCGGAATTGAAAGCAGCGCTTGCGCGGTGATAAGCAAGGCCGGCGACCACAACCAGCAAACCGAACACTGACAATACAAAGCGGACCCCCATAAGTTCCGCCAGCGCCCCTGCAGCGAGGCTGCCCAATGGGGCGATGCCGAGGAATGCCATCACATAGATCGCCATCACACGGCCGCGAAACTGATCCTTGACCTGCATCTGTATCAGGGTGTTGCTGCCGGAAAAAACCATGATCACGCCAAAGCCCAGTATTGGCAATAGCGTATAGGCAAACTCGATTGCCGACGTTGCTGCCAACAGCAACAGGCAGATTCCGACGCTGCCGGCGGCGGGGCCGATCCAGGCCTTCAGGCCTTGTGTATTCTCAAGGCCAGCCAGAACAAGCGCTGCAAGCAGCGAGCCGGCGCCGACACTTGCAACCAGCGCGCCATAGGTACGCACGTCACCGCCGAAGACTTGATGGGCAAGCAGCGGCATCAGCACGGTGTACGGCATGGCAAAAAAGCTGATTGCCGCGACCAGGAACAGCGAAAGCCGTATGCGAGGATGCCAGCGTATGTAGCGGATGCCCTCCATCAGTG
>JANMTA010000020.1:0-4205 GCA_031389965.1 Betaproteobacteria bacterium | reverse complement strand
CGGCGCCTTCACTTTCCAGCTGCTGCGCGTAGGTGTCGGCCTCCCTGATCGCGACAATCGGATTCGCGGCCTCGAAGCGATGGCCCTGCGTTTCGCGGCCGGCGCTGAGGCCCAGCACGCTGATCGGCACGACATCGCTGCCATGCAGGGCGACGAGCCTGTGCGCCGGGCGCACGAAATTCACGCTGGTCCAGCCGTCGGCCAGTTGGTAGGTCATCACCTTGGGGATCGGCAGTTTGTCCAGCGTTTCCCACAGCGCTTTTGACAGACCGAGCGTTAGAGACATCCCCTTTTCAAGCTTGTCGAGGAACAAGGTTTCTGCCTTGCCGTCCATCTGGCGCTTGAGCAGTGGTACGACAGAGGCGTCGGTTCCCAGCGTGGTGAGCTTCTTCAGCAGCGCTGGTGTGGCACTACCGGCGGCATCGAGCGCCACGGCGACCGGCATGAGCTTCTGCTGTACCTGCTTGTCGGCGGCTTTCGCGGCGACGTTGGTGACATGCACCGCGAGGCGGCGCGGTGAGGCAAATGGCGTTGCGATCGCCTTTTCGTCGATCAAGCCTTGCGCCTTGAGGCTCGCTGCCAAGCCGGCGGCAAAGGCTTCGCCGAGTTTCTTCAGCGCCTTGGGCGGTAGCTCCTCGACAAAGAGTTCTACCAGGAGGTTCTTCGTACTCATCATGCGGCCTTCCTGGCGAGGTTGGCCAGCACCTCATCGGCCCATGCCCTGGGCGCCATCGGGAAGCCCAGCCGCGCGCGGCTGTCGAGGTAGCTCTGCGCGACGCTGCGCGCCAGGTTGCGGATGCGGCCGATGTAGGCGGCGCGCTCGGTGACCGAGATGGCGCCGCGCGCGTCGAGCAGGTTGAAAGTGTGCGCGGCCTTCAGCACTTGCTCGTAGGCCGGCAACGCGAGGTGCTGCTCCATCAGGTGTTTGGCGTTGCCCTCGTGGGCGCCGAAGGCGGTGAGCAGGAACTCGACGTTGCTGTGCTCGAAGTTGTAGGCGCTCTGCTCGACTTCGTTCTGGTGGAAGACGTCGCCGTATTTCAGGCCGGGTGCATAGACCAGGTCGAAGACGTTCTCGACGCCCTGCAGGTACATCGCCAGGCGCTCCAGGCCGTAGGTGATCTCGCCGGTGATCGGCTTGCAGTCGATGCCGCCGACCTGCTGGAAGTAGGTGAACTGGGTGACTTCCATGCCGTTGAGCCAGACTTCCCAGCCGAGACCCCAGGCGCCCAGCGTCGGGTTCTCCCAGTCGTCCTCGACGAAGCGCACGTCGTTCTGCTTCAGGTCGAAGCCCAGCGCTTCGAGCGAGCCGAGGTAGAGTTCGAGGATGTTCGCCGGCGCGGGTTTGAGCACCACCTGGTACTGGTAGTAGTGCTGCATGCGGTTGGGATTCTCGCCGTAGCGGCCGTCCTTGGGGCGGCGCGAGGGCTGTACGTAGCCCGCCTTCCACGGCTCGGGACCGAGGGCGCGCAGGAAGGTAGCGGTGTGGCTGGTGCCGGCGCCAACTTCCATGTCATAAGGCTGCAGCAACGCGCAGCCTTGCTGGTTCCAGAACTCCTGCAGGCGCAGGATCAACTCTTGGAACGTCGGTTTCTGATCCATCGGGAAACCCCGTCAATTCGCAAAGACGCGGATTTTACAGGGTTTCCGCCAT
The DNA here is from genome assembly GCA_031389965.1 of Betaproteobacteria bacterium. Lineage (GTDB taxonomy): Bacteria > Pseudomonadota > Gammaproteobacteria > Burkholderiales > Rhodocyclaceae > Sulfuritalea. The sequence goes on along the minus strand of JANMTA010000020.1, from coordinate 2,554 downwards.
GGGCTTCAGCGCCGTGCCGTCGGGTGTGCATGCAACCCGCCGTGAAGTTCGCCGCCGCTTCCGGTATCATCCGCGCCAGGTCAACCACCGCTTAAGGAGCAGTAACGTGGATCATGAAGTCAGCGTGATTTTGAAGAACGGCGAGCGTTTTGATTTCCCCCTGGGGGCGGATGAACTGGCCGCTTTCGAGCCGTCGGCGGCACGCCACTGGATCGCCGATGCCTTCCTCGCGGCGGGACTGGAAACCCCGAATCCGATGGGCAAGATGCTGCTGGTCGACCAGATCCTGCTGCTGGCCTTGAACTTCAAGCCCGCCGATTACCACCCGGCGACGGCGGAAGTCCGCCGCTTCCTTTGCGCGGCGCTGCGGGCCATGGGTCGGACCACGCTGACCATCGATCTGGCGGCGTACAAGCTCTAGACTTTTTTGCCGCGGCGAACCGCCGTCAGGCAGGCACCGGCGGCGATCAGCAGTGCCAGCAGGTTGCCCCAACGGGCATAGGGTGTCAGGCCGCTGCGCCCCTGGGCCTGCACCACCAGCGCATCGGTAACGAAGGGCGGCAGCGCCGCCGCGACAGTACCATTCGCAGCCACCATGGCGGTCATCCCGGTGTTGGTCGCGCGCAGCATGACGCGGCCGGTCTCGATCGCACGCAACTGGGCGATCTGCAGGTGTTGCGGCTGCGCCAGCGAATCGCCGAACCATGCCGTGTTGGAGAAGTTCACCAGCAAGGTCGCTGCCGGCAGGGCGCCGAGCAACTCCTCGCCGAACAGGTCCTCGTAGCAGATGTTCGGCGCGATGCGCTGCCCGGCCACAGCCAGGGGTTCCTGGTGCGGCGGACCGGCGGTGAAATTCGACATCGGGATGCGCGCGAAGTTGAAGAACCAGGCAAAGCCCGGCGGGGCGTATTCGCCGAAGGGCACCAGGTGACGCTTGGTGTAGGCGCGGACGGCGAGCTGTGGCGTCAGCGCGACGACGCCATTGGTGTAGCCGCCGTCGGTGGTGCCGACCGCGACCCCGATCAAGGCGTCGCCGTGGCTGGTCAGGCCGCGCAATACCTCGCGCGGAACCTCGCTGAAGTAAAGCGGAATGGCGGTCTCCGGCAGGACGGTGAGCGTCGCCGGGTGGGTGCGGGCCAGGCTTACATAGGTATCGACCGACAGCGGCAGGCGCTTCGGATCCCACTTCAGGCTTTGCGGCACGTTGCCCTGCAGCAGGCTCACGGTGACAGGGGAACCGACCGGTTGCGTCCAGTCCATCGCGCGCAGCAAACCGCCGAGGCCGAGCAGCAGCAGCAGCGCGAGCCAGGGCCCGGGCTTGCGCCAGCCGGCGATCCTCATTTGCCCGAGCAGCCCGCCGATCAGGGCGACGATGAAGCCGACGCCATACACGCCCAGCACCGACGCCCAGCCGGCCAGCGGGCTGGGCGGGCTTTGCGAATAGCCGACGGCCAGCCAGGGAAAGCCGGTGAACAGCGTGCCGCGCAGCCATTCAGTGAGCGTCCACAAGCCGGCGAAGAGCCAGACGTCGCGCGCCGTGTTTCTGCGCCAGCGCAAAAACAGGCTGCCGGCCAGCGCGGGAAACAGGGCGAGATAAAGGCAGAACAGCAGCGTTGCCGCCGCGGCCGCGGGCGGCGCCATGCCGCCAAATTGCGAAAGGCTGACATAGACCCAGGACACGCCAAACAGGAAGCAGCCTGCTCCCCAGGCCAGGCCCAACAGCAGGGCTTCGCGCACGCTCGCGGCGCGGCGCCAGAGCAGGAACAGGCCACCCAGCGCAAAAGTCGGCGCCGGCCATACGGCGAACCAGGCGTCGAAGGGTGCGAAACCAAGGACGCAGAAGGCGCCCAGCGCAAACGCAGCCGCTACGGCACGCAGGGAAGCTGCCGGCCGTCGCTGCATCTGCAGTTCTGTCATTGGTCGGCGGCGGGGGGCGTTAACAGCGGCAGATCCTTTTGCGGATCGACCAGCAGGGTATGTACGCGGCGGCTGTCGGCGCGCAATACCTGCATGCGCAGGTCGTCAATGGTGACGACTTCGTTGCGCTTGGGCAGGCGCCCGAGGTGATGGATCACCAGCCCGCCCACGGTGTCGAAATGTTCGTCGGAGAATTCCGTGGCGAACGCCGCGTTGAAATCGGCTATTTCGGTCAGGGCCTTGACGCGATAGCGGCCGGTATTGTCGGTGACGATGTTGTCCGCTGTCTCGTCGAAGTCGTACTCGTCCTCGATGTCGCCGACGATCTGTTCCAGGACGTCTTCGATGGTCACCAGGCCGGCGACGCCGCCGTATTCGTCGACCACGATGGCCATGTGGTTGCGCGAAGCCCGAAATTCACGCAACAACACGTTCAAGCGCTTCGATTCGGGAATGAATATCGCCGGGCGCAGGGTATCGCGCAGGTCGAATTCCTTGCCGGCGAAATAGCGCAGCAAGTCCTTCGCCAGCAGGATGCCGAGGATGTCGTCCTTGCTCTCGCCGATCGCGGGGAAACGCGAATGCGCAGTCGTCAGCACGATCTCGACGATCTGTTCGGGTGACTCGTTGATATCGA
>JANMTA010000156.1:0-1515 GCA_031389965.1 Betaproteobacteria bacterium | reverse complement strand
AAGTCTCCAAGCGTGTATATTGTGTTCGCACAGGAATATTTATGGGTCAAAAATTGAAAACTGCAGGCTGGATTTCGCTTGGTATTGTCGCTGGCGCCTTGACCACGGTTTCGCTCCAGACCGTGGCACGCGGCACCCTGGCGCCACTGCCGCTGGAGGAGTTGCAGCAGCTGGCCGCCGTGTTCGGCATGGTCAAGAGCAACTATGTCGAGCCGGTCAACGACAAAAAGCTCATCACCGATGCCATCACGGGCATGGTGTCCAGCCTCGATCCGCATTCGCAGTACCTCGACAAGAAAGCGCTCAAGGAATTCAACGAAGGCACGACCGGCAAATTTGTCGGCGTCGGCATTGAAATCTCCCAGGAAGATGGCGTGATCAAGGTGGTGTCGCCGATTGAAGGCTCCCCTGCGTTTCGGGCTGGCATCAAACCCAACGATCTGATCACCAAGATCGACGATACCCTGGTCAAGGGTCTGGCACTCAGTGAGGGCGTCAAGCGCATGCGCGGCGAGCCCAATACCAAGGTGCTGCTCACCATTTATCGAAAAGACGAGAACCGCAGCTTCCCGGTGACCATCACGCGCGAGGAAATCCGGACCCAGTCGGTACGCAGCAAGGTCATTGAACCGGGCTACGCCTGGATTCGCCTGAGCCAGTTCCAGGAGCGTACGGTGGAAGACTTCGCGCGCAAGATTGAGGAAATTTACAAGCAGGAGCCCCAGCTCAAAGGCCTGGTGCTGGACCTGCGCAACGATCCCGGCGGCTATCTGGACGCGGCCGTGGCGGTGTCGGCGGCCTTCTTGCCAGAAAACGTCACCGTCGTTTCGGCCAACGGCCAGTTGGCCGAGAGCAAGTACACCTACAAGGCCGCACCCGAGTATTACCAGCGCCGCGGTGGCGCCGACCCCCTCAGGCGCCTGCATGACCTCACCAAAGGGGCGCTGAAAAGCGTACCCCTGGTGGTGCTGGTCAACGAAGGCTCGGCTTCCGCCAGCGAGATCGTGGCGGGCGCATTGCAGGACCACAAGCGCGCCACCGTTCTGGGCAACCAGACCTTCGGCAAGGGCTCCGTGCAAACTGCGGTGTGCCTTGATCCCTCATTCCGTATGGACAACTGCCCGACCGCCGGCCTGAAGCTCACCACCAGCCGTTATTACACCCCCAGCGGCAAGTCCATTCAGGCCAAAGGCATCGTGCCCGATGTCATGGTGGACGAAACCGAGGAAGGCAATCTGTTTGCCGCGCTGCGCACCCGCGAGGCCGACCTGGAAAAACACCTGAACAACGGTCAGGGCGAAGAAAAGAAAGATGAATTGCGCGAAAAAGCGCGGGAAGACGCCCGCAAACGGCTTGAGGAAGAACTCAAGAAACCCTTGGCCGAGCGCAAGATTCCAGAGTACGGATCTGACAAAGATTTCCAGCTGATTCAGGCCATCAACCAGCTCAAGGGCCGTTCCGTCATCGTCAGCAAGACCATGGTGGAACGCAAGGAAGAAAAGAAAGAAGAATAAC
>JANMTA010000127.1:0-6513 GCA_031389965.1 Betaproteobacteria bacterium | reverse complement strand
CTGCGTGCATCGGATCGACAAGGGCCAGCAACCGGCCTGCGTCGAATCCTGCCCAGAAGGCGCCATGATCTTCGGCGACCTCAACGATCCGACCAGTGCCATCGCCAAACGTATCGCCAGCGTGCCGACCACCCAGGTGCGCGGCGACCTGCGCCTGAATCCCGGCGTGCGCTACCAAGGCATCTAATATGGCTACCCTCAACCCCCGCCACGAAGAAGGTTTCTTCTACCTGCTGGCCGGCATCGGCGGCCTGGTTTCGGCCATCGGCTTCGCCGCCGCGCTCTACATGGAGCACTACGGCCATGTGGTGACCGGCATGAACAACCAGATCGTCTGGGGCCTGCCTCACGTCTTCGCGATTTTCCTGATCGTCGCTGCCTCCGGCGTGCTCAATGTCGCCTCGATGGGCTCGGTGTTCGGCCGGGTGCTCTACAAGTCGCGTGCGCCGCTGTCCGGCCTGCTCGCGATCGCCATGCTCAGCGGCGGCCTGTTCGTCATCATGCTCGACCTCGGCCGCGCCGACCGGCTGATCGTGGCGGCGACGCACTTCAATCCGACCTCGGTGTTCGGCTGGAACGTGATCCTGTATCCGGTGTTCTACGCCCTGGTCGGTGTCTATCTGTGGACCCTGATGGAACGGCGCATGAACCCCTGGTCCAAGGCAGCGGGCCTGGCGACCTTCATCTGGCGCATCGTGCTGACCAGCGGCACCGGCGCCATCTTCGCCTTCCTCGTCGCACGCCAGGCTTACGGCACGGCCCTGCTGGCGCCGATGTTCATCATCATGTCGTTTGGCTGGGGCCTGGCGGTGTTCCTCGTGGTGCAGACCACCATGTACGCATGGAACGACATGCAACTGCCGCCGCTGATCCAGAAGCGCATGAAAAACCTGCTGGCCACCTTCGTCGCCGCCACGCTGTACTTCACCATCGTCCTGCACCTGGTGAATGCCTATTTCGCCAGGAATATCGCCTTCGAATATTTCATCCTGTTCGACAGCGAGTTCGCCAGCCAGTTCTGGATCGGCCAGGTGCTGATCGGCAGCCTGCTGCCGCTGGCGCTGCTGTTTCACCCGGCCACGGCAGGCCGCGTGCTCTGGGTCAATATCGCGGCCCTGCTGGTGATCATCGGCGCCTACTTCCAGCTCCACGTCTTCATCATCGGCGGCCAGGCGTTCCCGCTGGATATCTTCCCCGGCTACGACGTCAAGAGCAGCTTCATGGACGGCGCCGTCGACCATTACGCGGCCAGCCTGCCGGAAATCCTGCTCGCCCTCGGCGGCTTGGGCGTTGCCTTCACCATGACCACCATCGGCGTGCGCGTGCTGCATTTCCTGCCGCAGGACGACCTCGCCGAGCTGGAAACGGCAGCCGGCATCACCGATTGAACCTGCTGTCCGGCCGGCGCGCCATGCATCGCTTCCTCATCTCCGCCGCGCACAAGTCCTCGGGCAAGACCACGGTGAGCATCGGCCTCGCCGCGGCGCTCAGTTCTGGTAAATGCGGCCAGCGCCGACTTTCGGTGCAGCCCTTCAAGAAGGGTCCGGACTACAACGATCCACTGTGGCTCTCGGTCGCCGCCGGCCGGCCCTGCTACAACCTGGATTTCTTTCTATCGCCGGATGCCGAGCTGCGCGACCAGTTCGCCCGCCACGGCCATGACGCCGACATCTGCCTGATCGAAGGCAACAAGGGGCTCTACGACGGCCTCGACCTCGACGGCTCGAACAGCAACGCCGCACTGGCCCGCCTGCTCGACCTGCCGGTGGTATTGGTGCTTGATGCGCGCGGCATGACGCGCGGCATCGCGCCGCTGATCCTCGGCTACCAGGCCTTCGACCGCAACATCCGCATTGCCGGGGTGATCCTCAACCGCCTCGGCGGCCGCCGTCACGAAGCCAAGTTGCGCGCCGTGATCGAGCACTACACCGATGTCCCGGTGATCGGTGCGGTGCAGGAGGATGCCGACCTGGCACTGGTCGAGCGTCACCTGGGCCTGATGCCGGTCAATGAAACGGCAGAGGCCGAGCGGCACATTGCCACCATCGGCCAGCGCATCGCCGATCAGGTCGATCTCGAGCGCCTGCTGGCGATCAGCCATACCGACCGGCAACTGTCGCCGCCGGCGCCGCGCCGGCCCAACCAGGAAACTCCGGTGCGCATTGCCATCGCACGCGACGCCGCCTTCGGTTTCTACTATGCCGATGACCTCGATGCGCTGGCCGCGGCCGGCGCGCAAACGGTGTTCTTCGATACCCTGAAAGACTCGAGGCTGCCACCCTGCGACGGTCTGCTGATCGGCGGCGGTTTCCCCGAATGCTTTGTCGACGCTCTGGAAGCCAATGCCGGTTTGCGTGCCGATATCCGGCGCGCCATCGAGGCCGGCCTGCCGACCTATGCCGAATGCGGCGGCCTGATGTATCTCGCGCGCAGCATCGAGTGGCAAGGAAGGAAGTCGGAAATGGTCGGCGTGATTCCCGGCGACATCACCATGCACCCGAAGCCCGTCGGCCGTGGCTACGTGATCCTCGAGGCGCAGGCCAACCATCCCTGGCGCTCGACCGACAAGGCCCTCGGCGCCGCTCCGCTGCACGCCCACGAATTCCACTACTCGAGCCTGTCCGATCTGCCGGCCGACACCCGTTACGCCTATGCGGTGCGCCGCGGCCATGGCATCGACGGCCAGCACGACGGCGTCCTGCTGCATCGGCTGCTCGCCTCCTACACGCACTTGCGCGCTACCAGCGGCTGCGACTGGCCAGCGAAATTCGTCCAGTACGTGCGCACGGCCCAAAACATCGACATCAAGGAAACCCTCCCATGTTCATCCTGACCCCGACCGCGGCCGAGCAGATCGTGCGCGCCGCCGCCGAACAACCCGAGAGCAAGCCGATGCTGCCCATGTTACGAGTGGCCGCCAAGTACGACGAAAATGACGGCGAACTGGTTTACGGCATGGGCTTCGACGAGGAACGCGAAGACGACCTGGCCATCGAGACCGGCGGCATCAAGATCCTGATCTCGCCGCCCAGCCAGCCCCTGCTGGAGAACACCACGCTGGATTTCACCGAAGTCCATCCCGGTGAGTTCCAGTTCATTTTCCGCGGCGGATGCAGCAGTCCGGAGCCAAAAAAGAGCTGCGGAAGTTGCGGCGGTGCTTGTTCATGATCAAGTAGCACGCCCCAAAGCTGCGCTAGCATTCCAGTCCATGAAACCAACTCCCGCACAACCCGGCTGGGTCTATCTGGTCGGCGCCGGTCCCGGCGACCCCGAATTGCTGACCCTGAAAGCCGCGCGCCTGATCGGCGAGGCCGATGTCCTGGTCTATGACAACCTCGTCTCGAAAGCCGTGCTCGCTATGGCCCGTCCCGACGCCGAGCGCATCTATGCCGGCAAGGAGCGCGGCAACCACTCGATACCGCAGGAGCAGATCAACCAGTTGCTGGTGCGTCTGGCAAAGACCGGCAATCGCGTGGTGCGGCTCAAGGGTGGCGATCCCTACATCTTCGGCCGTGGCGGTGAAGAAGTCGAAACCCTTCACGCCGATGGCGTCAATTTCGAAGTGGTGCCCGGCATCACCGCGGCGGCCGGCGTCGGCTCCTATGCCGGCATCCCGCTGACTCACCGCAATCACGCCCAGGCCTGCGTTTTCGTCACCGGCCACCTCAAGGACGGCAGCATGAACCTGGACTGGCCCGGCCTCGCCCGGCGGCGCCAGACCGTGGTGATCTACATGGGCCTCTCGGGCCTGTCCTACCTGTGCGAAAAACTCATGGAGCACGGTCTGCCGGCCGACTGGCCGGCGGCCATCGTGCAGCACGGCACGCAGCCCAGCCAGCGCACCGTGACCGGCACCCTGACCACCCTGCCGGAACTGGCCAAGGCCGCCAACCTGCGCGCGCCGACCCTGATCATCGTCGGCGAAGTCGTCACCCTGCGCGACAAGTTGCGCTGGTTTGCGGAAGGCGACGACCAGCGCCAGCCCTGATCACCCGGCGCACCGCTTCGAAGAGTCGGTGCTGGTGATACGGCGCATGCATTAGCCGCGCCATCCCGAAGCAACATACGGTGACGTCCGGAGTAACCACTCCGCGATCAGGAATGCGTCGCCAGGATCGCCACTGTGTGCCAGCGCACAGATGTCGATTACCGGCCGCGGATAATCGCTCGACAACGCCGACGCTCCCCGGGCAAACCATCCTGAAAAGCCTGAATTTGCTGCTCTTAGCGCAATGCCTGATGCTGACTCGTTCTCCCGCACGAATCGGCAAGATTCTCCTGCATCCAGCCGCAAACCCGGGGTGAGGTAACCGACCGATTGGGAACTTGCCATGGTCCCGACCATAATTCGCGCCGACCGCTACCACATCGAATGGTGCATTCTCCTTGCCGCCCTGCTGGCACTGGCTGGCTACCTTGGCTATTCACAATGCCACGAGCACACACGGATCGAAGCTCAGGAGAGGGAGCGCCTGATGCGCCAGACCACGGTGATCGAAAAAAACATCGTGCCGCGCCTACAGGAAACCGGTCAGGCCATCGAGGGCATCCTGGAAAGCCCTGATCCAAACGACGCTGCGATTGCCAGGACCGTCGTCGCGCTGGCTCAGAGCCTGGGGCTGGGTGTTATCGCCGAAGGCGTTGAAACAGGAGCACAACGGGACTTTCTGGCCAGTTCAGGCTACCACGCGTATCAGGGATATTTCTTCAGCCGACCGCTCCCGATAGCGGGCTTCGAAGAGGTTGCGCGGCGAGAGATTCCTGTTTTGCTTGGGGCGACGACGTTATGAAACTTGAATCCTTGGCACGGATCTACCAAGCGTCACAGTTGATCGCCGTGGCACTGATTCCGTCCGTGGCCATCTGGTACTTGCTAAGCTTTTCTCCAGATCCGCCGCCGCTGTTTGAAAACCACCCGTTTCACGAATTCGCGATCGCGGTCGCCACCCTGATTGGCGGCTTTGTCTCTTACGTCTCATGGCGAAGCTATCAGGCGTCTGGCGAAATATTCCTTCGTTGGTTGACGGTGGGATTCCTGGTCTTCACATTGATTTATGCACCGCATGGTCTCCTGACCCGGACCGCACACGACAATATCTGGCTTTTTCTTCTGTATGGTCCGGTATCGCGGTTGGCGCTGGTCGGATGTCTGATTTACGGGCTGTCCAAGTACGGCAAGGCGACGGAGAATCCAGAAGCAGTCCAGCAGCGCGGCTTCTGGAGGATCGCGCTGGTTTCGAGCGCGGTAGTTGTCATCGCCGTGGCTGCTCTGGCGTTTTCCCCTCTTGCCAGCAGCCCTTGGCTTCGCATTCCAATGGAAATCAGCGCGGGCGTATTGTGTCTGGCGGGTGTCACGATGACGGTACAGCGCCGGATACGCTCGCCGCTGATGATTTTCTACGCAGTGGCGCTATTGCTGTTTGCGCAGGCAGCCCTTGCCTTCATTCTAGCCAAGCCGTGGAATCATCTGTGGTGGTTGGCACACGCCATCTTTGCTTCGGGTTTCGCGGTTATTGGTTGGGGAGTGGTGCGCGCCTTGCTGACGACGCGATCATTCGCCTTGGCCTACAGCGAAGAACAGTTGATGCGTGAATTGGAGCATGAAAAGGCCCGACTCAGCGAGATGATTGGCGCTCTGCAGCGCAGCGAAGCTCACGTGAAGTCAGTTTTTGACGCCAGCCCGGATGCACTGCTGATAAGTGATGCGCACGGAATAATTGTCATGGCCAACCGGCAAGTCATGCCATTGCTTGGATATACGGTGGGCGAACTGATCGGTCGGTCGATTGATGATTTGCTGCCTGATCGACTGCGTGCGACCCACCCGGCACAGCGTGCGGCATACACCGGTTCGCCAAGTACTCGACCCATGGGACCGGGACTGGAAATCAAAGCGCGGCGCAAGGATGGAAGTGAGTTCCCCGTCGAAGTCAGATTGAGTCAGATTGCGGCAGGTCAAAGCATCCTGGTAGCAAGTGCCATGCGCGATGTCAGCCAACAAAAGGAAATGGAAAAGGAATTACAAAATTTAGCGTTCGTTGATGTCATGACGCAGTTGCCCAATCGCCGCCAGTTTCTGGATCGTTTGACGCACGCGCTGCGAATCAGCAAGCGCCACACTACTCATGGCGCCGTGCTGTTTCTCGATTTGAACAAGTTCAAGCAGTTAAACGATACTCACGGTCATGAAGCAGGCGACCGCCTGCTCTGTGAGGTCGCTCGGCGTTTGAAGCAAGTGACTCGCGACATCGATACTGTTGCCCGACTCGGTGGCGATGAATTTGTGATTTTGCTTGAGGGCCTCGATCAAGATCGCTCAAAGGCGACGGATCATGCCAATGGTGTGGCAGAAAAAATTCGACAGTCGCTAGCCGTTGAATACGTCATTGGAGATATTCGACATCACTGTTCAGCGAGTATCGGAATTGCCATATTTATTGGCGACGAGACTGATCCCGATCAGGTAATCAAGAACGCGGACACGGCCATGTATGAGGCAAAAAAAGAATCAAG
>JANMTA010000106.1:0-1610 GCA_031389965.1 Betaproteobacteria bacterium | reverse complement strand
CAACGAGCATGCGGCAATCACCCGCTGTGGCGATCTCTACGTCATCGAAGACCTTGGCAGCGCAAATGGCACCTTCGTGCACGACAGGAAAATCACCAGGCTGCTGCTGAGCGACGAGGACATGATTTCGGTTGGCACCTGTCAACTTCGCTTCGTCGAGGAAGATGTCAAGCGCGGTGATGCCGGCCCGTCGGCGAACAAGGTTGAGGCGCGCGAATCGGACAAGCAGGAACGGATGCCGTCGCCGCGGACGACCGCACCGGGTGCCTTGATGAGCGCCGAGTCGAAATCGGGTGATCGCCTGGAGGTCTATGACAAGAATGTCGTGATCAAGCGCAAGATGGGCATCAAGGTGCTTTTGCAGAGCCTCAAGGGCGACCTGCTGGAAGGCATCAAGGGCGACAAGAACATCCCCATCGACTCGATCGCCTCGATCCAGTTCAAGCCGGCCAGTACTTTGCTGGCCGGCTACATCACCTTTGTCCTGCCGGAATCGAAAACCGGCTTCATGCTGGCGGGCCTCGATGACTGCACCGTCGAGTTCGTCAAGCGCGAGGAAGCGAAGTTTCTCGAGATCAAGGCCTTTCTCGACGCAAAGATCGGCCGCTAGCCGTCGACCGGGCGCGGAGTCAGTACCCGATGGCCAGTTCGCTGGTCGCCTGCGCCAGCCGGTCGACCAGGATATTCATGAACGAGCGATTGAACCGGAGCTGGCAATTTTCCGACGCCTTGTGCAAGGAGTCGGCCTTGATCTTGAACAGGGTGACGGGCGTGTCGGCCACGATGGTGGCGGTGCGCGTCAGCGCGCCCTGCCGGATGTAGCACATCTCGCCAAAACAGTGCCCCTTGCCCAGCGTGCTCAGCTTCTTGTTGCCCTTGATCACGCCCACGCTGCCATCGGCGATGACAAAGAAGAAGTTGCCCTTGGTCCCCTCGTCGACCAGGAAGGTGCCGGATGGCACGCGCCCCCAGATGCTGATGCGCAGCACTTCCCAGAGCTCGACTTCGCTGAATTCCTGAAAGAACGGCAGTGCCTTCAGCATGTTGAAGCGCTGGGTCTCGGAATCGGCTTCCTGCGGCAGATCCAGCTCCGCGATGGTCGACAGGTCCTCGGTGAACTCGCGCCAGTTGGCATGCCGCTCCGGCGTGTTTCGGCGCAATGCCTTGGTGACGATGTCGCTCAGCCGCGCCGACAGCGAAGGGCGATGGATGCGGATGCTGGGCGCGTCTTCGTTCAATATCTTGTGGGTCAGCCCGTAGTTGGTGTCGGCTTCGAAGGGCAGGCGGCCGGTGAGCAGCTTGTACATCACCACGCCCAGGGAATAGATGTCGGTCTGGTAGCTGAGGTTGTCGTTGCGGACCTGCTCCGGCGACATATAGGCAGGTGAGCCGACCCCGGTCAGCTGCGTCTCGTCGTTCTTTGCCAGAATCGCGGCCCCGAAGTCGGCAATCTTCACCGCACCATCCTTGCAAAGCATGATGTTGGCGGGCTTGATGTCGCGATGGATGATACCGTTGCGGCTTGCAAAATCGAGCGCCAGGGCGCACTTGAAGGCGATCTCGATCACCTTGTCCACGGGCAGCAAGTGCTCGACATGGCCGAATTTCTC
>JANMTA010000098.1:0-2772 GCA_031389965.1 Betaproteobacteria bacterium | reverse complement strand
CGACGGCCGGGCCAGACTGTAGAGATGGACGCCGGCCAGCACCGGAGCGAGAGGAGCGAGAAGCGCCAGCCAGGCGCGAAGTTCCGGCTCGGCCGGCGCCTCGCCGTCGATCAGGAACAGGCAGGTCTGCACCCAGGTCGGCGCCAGTTCTGCGCAGGACGCCAGGCGTCGCGCGACGACTTCAGGCTGGGCGCGGGTGCCGTTGATGCGGGCCAGTCCGGCCGCCGTGCCGGCATCGAACTTGAACCAGACCTCGCCCCCGGCCCTGCCCAGATGTGCGATGCCCGCTTGCACGGCTTTGCGGTCGAGCAGGCTGCCATTCGTGATCAGGCGCAGGGGTACTTTGCCGCCCAGTCCATGCGCCACCAATACCCGTTCGGCAATTCCCACCGCAGCGGCAAACTCGCGGGCGCTGGTCGGTTCGCCATTCCCCGAAAACGCCACATCGACCAGGCGGCGCGATCCGGCGGGCACTCGGGTGGCCATGAAGTCGCCGGCAACGGCGCCGAGCAGAAACTCATTCAGCTCCCGTTCCAGCAGCGCCAGGTCGATCGGCGGCGGCCCGCCGCGCGTGAGGTCGGGTACCTGGCAATAGATGCAGCGCCAGTTGCAGGCGTTGTTGGGATTCAGGTTGATGCCCACCGAAACGCCGCCGGCCCGGCGCGAAATCACCGGATAGACATAGCGCATGCCGGCGCTGTCGCGGGAGTGGTCTTCAGTCTTGAGCAGGATGCGCGACATGGGGAATCAAAAGGAGGGCTCGATCGCAAAGGATGCAAAAAGTCGGCGCTGGCGGGACGGCGCTGCAGCGCTTTATAATCCGCACCAACCCACCGGCAGCACTGCTGCGACCACTTTGCCACAAACCCGGCCTTTCCGACCATGCGCATAACCCGCCGCCTCGAATTCGATGCGGGCCACCGGATTCCCAATCACCAGAGCCAATGCCGGCACCTGCACGGCCACCGCTACGCCCTTGAAATAACGCTAGCCGGTGGCGTCATCGATGCCGCGGGGCGACCGGATGACGGCATGGTGATGGACTTTTCCGAAGTCAAGGCGATTGCCAAGCAGCATGTGGTCGATGCCTGGGACCACGCCTTCCTGGTCTGGCGCGGCGATGAAGCCGTAGCCAACTTTCTCGCCGGCTTGCCGGGACACAAGACCGTCGTCCTCGACGCCGTGCCGACCGCAGAGAATCTGGCCCGCATCGCCTTTGTCATCCTCGATCCGCTTTACCGCGACAACTACGGCAACCATCTGCACCTCGAACGCATACGCCTGTACGAGACACCGAACTGCTGGGCGGACGCCACGCGCGACGATCTCGCCTGATCGTCGCGCCTTCCGGTTTGCGAATTGTTTGCGGATTGTCTCCCGGGTATTCCGATGCTATGGTTGCCGCCTGTTGTGCGTAAAAAATAATTTCGGAAGGAGGACCCATGCAAGGCTTGATGATGAACCGGCCGCTGATGATTTCGGGCCTCCTGCAGCATGCCGGCCAGAATCACGGCGACACTGAAATCGTGTCCCGCCTGCCGGTCGGCGGCACGCATCGCTACACATATAGCCAGGCCCATCAGCGCTCGCGGCAACTGGCACGCGTGCTGCTGTCGCTCGGCGTCAGTGCCGGCGACCGGATCGGCACACTGGCGTGGAATACCCATCGCCATTTCGAGATCTACTACGCCGTCTCGGGCATGGCCGCGATCAGTCACACCATCAACCCGCGCCTGTTCCCGGAACAGATCGCCTACATCGCCAATCACGCCGATGACCGCTACATCTTCTTCGACCTCACTTTCGCCGCCCTGATCGAAGCCTTGGCGCCCCAGTGTCCGGGCGTCAAGGGTTGGGTCGCGCTTTGCAGCCCGGATCAGATGCCCGCTGCCGCGATCCCGAACCTGCACTGCTACGAAGACCTGCTGGCAGCGCAGAGCGACGACTACGAATGGCCGCAATTCGACGAAAACACGGCCTCTTCGCTGTGCTACACCTCGGGCACCACCGGCAATCCCAAGGGCGTGCTCTACTCGCATCGCTCGACGGTATTGCATGCCTACGGTTCCAGCCTGCCCGACAGCCTGGGGGCCTCCGCCTACGACTGCATCCTGCCCGCCGTGCCGATGTTCCACGTCAATGCCTGGGGTCTGCCCTATGCCTGCGCCTTGACCGGCGCCAAACTGGTCATGCCCGGGCCGCATCTGGACGGCGCCAGCCTGTATTCGATCTTCGAAGAGGAAGGGGTCACCCTATCGGCCGGCGTGCCGACCATCTGGCTCGGTCTGCTGCAGCACCTGCAGGGGCACAAGCTCAGGCTGTCGACCGTCAAGCGTCTGGTCATCGGCGGTTCGGCCGCACCGCCGGCCATGATCCGCGCCTTCGACGAACAGTTCGGCATCACCGTGGTCCATGCCTGGGGCATGACGGAAATGAGTCCGCTGGGCACTCTCAATGCCGCCAAGAACAAGCATCGCTCCCTCCCCGCGGAGGAGCGCGACCGCATCCGCCTCAAACAGGGCCGCACTATCTTCGGCGTGGAATTGAAGATTGTCGACGGCGATGGCAATGCCTTGCCGCACGATGGCAAGGCCTTCGGCGACCTGCTGGTGCGCGGGCCCTGGGTCACCCGCGGCTACTTCAAGAGCGAAGGCGACGACGCCTTTCGCGATGGCTGGTTTCGCACCGGCGACGTCGCCACCATCGACCCCGACGGCTACATGCAGATCACCGACCGCTCGAAGGACGTGATCAAGTCCGGCGGCGAATGGA
>JANMTA010000077.1:0-6302 GCA_031389965.1 Betaproteobacteria bacterium | reverse complement strand
CACCGAGCCCACGGTGATGGCGCCTGCACCTCGCCGCGCCCCGGCGTGGCAGCGGCCGCTGCTGGCACTGGCCGCCTCCGCGGCAGGCGTTGCGGTGGTCGCCTGGCTGGCGCTGACGCCGGATGGCAGCGGGTTGCCTGCGGGCCTGCCTGCGGTGGCGGGCGGTCTGGCCGCCGCCCGGCCGGAGCCGGTGCTGGCGCAAACCCAATCCACGCCGCGTCTGCAGGAATATCTGGTGGCGCATCAGGCGTATGCGCCGAGCGGCGTGATCGGCGGCGCCGCGCGCAACATTCGTACCGTGGCCGTAGCGGGCGAGGGTCGGTAATGCCTGTGCGCGTCGCGCTGCTGCTTCTACCTGCGCTTTTGCTGACACCCATGCTGGCAACTGAGCCGGCATTCGCCGAGGATGGACTCGCCCTGCTGCATCGCATCGCCCAGGGTTCGCGGCAACTCACCTACAGCGGCACCTTCGTCTATCGCAGCGGTGCCCGCGTGGATACGTCGCGGATTGCGCATTCGGTCAGCGATGGAGTTGAAGTCGAGCGTATCGAAGCGCTCGACGGTAGCCCGCGCGAGGTGTTGCGCGCCGGCAGCGAAGTCAAATGCTTTTTCCCGGAAGAAAAGCTGCTGATCATCGAAAATCGGTCCGCCCAGCGCGGATTTCCGACCTTGCTGCCTGCCGGTCTGGGCAATTTGCCGGAGCACTATTCGATTCGCAGCGGCAGCCGGGGGCGGATCGCCGGGATGAACAGTCGCGCCGTGCTACTCACGCCGCGTGACGAATTGCGCTATGGACATGAGTTCTGGATGGATGCGGCGAGTGGCTTGCTGCTGAAAGCCACCCTGCTCGGAGCAGGTGGCGAGGCGCTGGAGTCCTTTGCGTTCACCCAGGTCAAGATCGGCGGTCCGCTGGAGGCGGGTGCGCTGAGGCCAGGTTACGACGTCGATAGAGTACGGGTGCACCAGGTGCGGACCATCGAACTGCGGCCGGACGACATGGCCTGGAACTTCCGCACGCTGCTGCCGGGATTTCGCAAGGTGGCCGCCATGAAGCGGCAAGCGGGTGCCGCGAGCGCCGAAAGTCTGCACGTGGTGTTTTCCGACGGCCTGGCAACGATCTCGGTGTTTATCGAGCCCGGCGGAGCGACCGGGGAGCAGGAGACGACGGCGACGCTGGGCCCGGTCAACGTCTATCGGCGCCAGGTCGACGAACACCGCGTGGTGGTCATGGGCGAAGTACCGGCGATCGCCGTCAGGCGGCTTGGCGAAGGCATCGAGCGGAGGCGCAGATGACTCGGTGCGAAGCGGTGGTGGTGGCCGTAGCCGGTCGCGAGGTCTGGGTTGAAGTTCCCGAGCGTGCCCCGATCTGTGGCAGTTGCAGGACCGCGGATGCCTGCCAGACCGGTCTGCTCGGTCTGGGCATCGGACCGCGTCGCTACCGGCTGGAAAATCGCATCGGGGCTTGCGTCGGTGACCATGTGCAGCTGACCGTGGCCGACGGCACGGTGTGGCGCGCCTCGCTGCTGTCGTATGTGCTGCCCGTGCTGCTGGCCATTGGCGGCGCGGCTATCGGGCAGTTTGCGGCAGCCGATGCCGGGGCCGTGGCGGGAACGCTGGCCGGCCTTGGTTGTGGTCTGGTGCTGTTGCGGCGCAATGAGCTTCGCGCACGCAGCGACGCCAGTTTGTTTTCGTTGCAGGTCGAGACCATGAAAGTACGATTCAAGGAGCAATCATGAAAAAATTTGTCATCACTCTCGCGCTGGCTTTCTCATCGTTACTGCCCTTGCAGGCGCAGGCGCGCGATCTGCCGGACTTCGTCGAACTGGTCGAGAAGCAGGGCGCCACGGTGGTCAATATCAGTACCACCCAGGTGATCAAGGGACGTCGTGGCGGTCCCCAGTTCCCGTTTGACGGGGATGAAGCCGCGCAGGAACTGTTGCGCCGCTTCTTCCCGGGCCAGATTCCGAATCATCCCAATGTGCCGCAGGAGTTCAAGAACCGCTCGCTGGGTTCCGGCTTCATCGTCAGCGCCGACGGCCACATCCTGACCAATGCTCACGTCGTCGATGGCGCGGACGAAGTGCTGGTCAAACTTACCGACAAGCGCGAGTTCAAGGCCAAGGTGCTGGGCACCGACAAGCGTACCGATGTCGCCCTGATCAAGATCGAAGCCAGCAATCTGCCGGTGGCCAGGCTGGGCGATTCGGCCAGGCTCAAGGTCGGCGAATGGGTGGTGGCGATCGGTTCGCCCTTCGGCTTCGAGAATACGGTTACGGCCGGCATTGTCAGCGCCATAGGGCGTTCGCTGACGCACGAGAATTACGTGCCGTTCATCCAGACCGACGTTGCGATCAATCCGGGCAATTCGGGCGGGCCGCTGTTCAATATGAGGGGTGAGGTGATCGGCATCAACTCGCAGATCTTTTCCCGTTCCGGCGGTTCCATGGGCCTGTCCTTTGCAATTCCGATCGATCTGGCGAACGATATCCAGAACCAGTTGAAGACGAAGGGCAAGGTCAGTCGTGGTCGCCTGGGCATCGGCATCCAGGAAGTCAGCAAGGAACTGGCGGAGTCGTTCAATCTCGGCAAACCGCAGGGTGCGCTGGTGGCCTCGGTTGAAAAGGGCTCGGCGGCGGACAAGGCGGGAATCGAAGTCGGTGACATCATCCTCAAGTTCGATGGCAAGACGGTGGCCGAGTCGATCGACCTGCCACGCATGGTGGGAGCCACCCGTCCCGGCAGCAAATCCGTGGTGCAGGTCTGGCGCAAGGGCAGTTCCCGCGACCTGGCGGTCATTGTTGGCGAAATACCGGACGAAGAAGGCAAGCCGCAAGTCACCAGTCGCAGTGGCAAGCCCCCTGAGGCGCAGGCGGCCAACCGGCTCGGACTGGTGCTGGCCGTGCCGACAGCCGAGCAGAAAAAGGCCCTGGGCATCCAGCACGGCTTGATTGTCGAAGATGTCAAGAACGGCGGCACGCGCAGCGAAGTGCGGGTCGGCGACATCATCCTGTCGGTGATCGTCAAGGGTACTCAGACCGACATCAAGTCCCTGTCGCAGTTCAACGACATACTGAAGGGCCTGGACAAGAACTCGGCGATGACCCTGCTGGTCAAGCGTGGCGACTCGCAGACCTTCATCACCATCAAGGGCCTGTCCGATAAGTAATTGCCCTGACAGCCCGCCGTCGCCGCAGTTGCGCTTGTACAGCCGCGGCTACTGCCATCTGTGCCACGACATGCTCGCCGCGTTGGAAGCCCTGCGCGGCGAGCCAGGCGTGGCGTACTTCGATATCGATGTGGTGGACGTCGATGCCGATCCGGCACTCGAAGCGAAATACAACGAACTGGTGCCGGTGCTGGTCGATGGCGAGGATCGCGAGTTGTGCCACTACTTCCTGGACGCGGCGAAAGTGCGTAAATATTTGAGTGCTTTAGCGTCGACATAACGCCCAGTCTATTCTCAGTGCATGTCGGGTTCTTGCATCCACGCCGGGATGTCGCGCTGGCCGTGCAGTACGCGCCAGACGTCGATGTGGTCGCTACGCTCGATGTAGAAGACCAGGTGTGGAAAACGCGTCAGCGGCCAGAAGCGCAGACCGGGAAGATTCAGCTGGTGCGCGTAGCGCGGTGATCCGCTAGCCGGATGACGGCCAATGTGGGCGTATGCCTGCTCCAGGGCGTCGATGAAACTCAGCGCAGCTTTGTCGGCTCCCTCGCTCAGGTAGTAAGCGACGGCCTCATCGACATCCCGGTTGGCCAGCTCACGCGGGATGACCGGCTTTGATTTCACCCCCGGGTGCGTTGGCGAACGCGGCCGCGCAGCGTCGCGAAATAGGCAACATCGGCGGGTGCCGCCACCGCCGATTCTGCACCAGCCATGAGGATGTTTCGCAGATGTAGCCGATCCCGGTCGCGGCGGATCAGTTCCCGCACATATTCGCTGCTGGTGCCGTAGCCGCGCTGGTCGACTTGCTCATCCACAAAGGACTTGAGCGAATCAGGCAAGGAGATGTTCATCGTGCTCATGGGACAAGACTAGATCAATTGGCAAAATTTGGCAAGAAATGCAGAGGGGACGTACGCGGAAAAAATGCCTGGATCAAGCTTTCCAATAGTCGGCGCTGGCGGAACGGTGAATCCTCAATCGACCATTGCAGTGCAAGCAAGTCGCGTCCTTTCTCGACGCGGCGAAAGTGCGTGAGTATTTAGACGCTTTAGGCTAAAATCCGCCCCTTGCTTTTCAGTCTCCAAGGTGCTCAACAGCCCCTGAACGAGCGCTGTTGACCTCATGGATCACATCCGCAACTTCTCCATAATCGCCCACATCGACCACGGTAAATCCACCCTGGCCGATCGCATCATCCATCGTTGCGGGGGTTTGTCCGACCGCGAAATGGAGGCGCAAGTGCTCGACTCGATGGATATAGAGCGCGAGCGCGGCATCACCATCAAGGCGCAGACTGCATCGCTCAGCTACACCGCGCGCGACGGCCGCATCTACAACCTGAACCTGATCGACACCCCGGGGCATGTGGACTTCTCCTACGAGGTGAGCCGCTCGCTATCCGCCTGCGAAGGCGCGCTGCTGGTGGTCGATGCCTCGCAGGGCGTCGAGGCGCAGACCGTGGCGAATTGCTACACGGCGATCGAACTGGGCGTCGATGTGGTGCCGGTGCTGAACAAGATCGATTTGCCGGCGGCGGACCCCGACAATGCGCGGCAGGAAATCGAGGACGTGATCGGCATCGACGCCACCGAGGCGATCCTGTGTTCGGCCAAGACCGGCCTCGGCGTCGATGATGTCATCGAAGCGGTCATCGCCCGCATCCCGCCGCCCAAGGGCGATCCGGAAGCGCCGCTGAAGGCGCTGATCATCGATTCGTGGTTCGACAACTATGTCGGCGTGGTGATGCTGGTGCGCGTCGTCGACGGCACGGTGCGCGCCAAGGACAAGATATTGCTGATGGCCGAAGGTTCCCAGCATCTGTGTGAACAGGTTGGCGTGTTCACGCCGAAGTCGCTGGTGCGCAGCGAACTGCGCGCGGGCGAAGTCGGCTTCATCATCTCAGGCATCAAGGAACTCGATGCCGCCAAGGTGGGCGACACCGTCACCACCGCCGATCGCCGCGCCGCGGAAGCGCTGCCCGGCTTCAAGGAAATAAAGTCGCAGGTGTTCGCCGGACTGTATCCGATCGAATCCAATCAGTACGAGAGTCTGCGCGACTCGCTGGAGAAGCTCAAGCTCAACGATGCCTCGCTGCACTACGAGCCCGAAGTCTCGCAGGCGCTGGGCTTCGGTTTTCGCTGCGGCTTCCTCGGGCTGCTGCACATGGAAATCGTGCAAGAGAGGCTGGAGCGCGAGTTCGACCAGGACCTGATCACCACCGCGCCGACCGTGGTGTACGAAGTGCTGATGCGCGACGGAAGCACCATCCAGGTGGAAAACCCGGCCAAGCTGCCGGAAGTCCAGAAGATGGAGGAAATCCGCGAGCCGATCATCACCACCAAGATTTTCGTGCCGCAGGAGTATCTCGGCGCGGTCATCACGCTGTGCGAAAGCAAGCGCGGCTCGCAGGTGAACATGGCCTACCACGGCCGCCAGGTGCAACTGACCTACGACATGCCGATGGCCGAAGTGGTGATGGATTTCTTCGACAAGCTGAAGTCCGTTTCGCGCGGCTATGCCTCGCTCGACTACGAGTTCAAGGAATATCGGGCGGCCGACGTGTGCAAGCTCGACGTACTGATCAACGGTGACAAGGTGGATGCCCTGTCGCTGATCGTGCATCGAGCCAACGCACCGTATCGCGGTCGCGAACTGGCGGCCAAGATGCGCGAGCTGATCCCGCGGCAGATGTACGACGTCGCCATTCAGGCGGCGATCGGCTCGACCATCGTCGCCCGCGAAAACGTCAAGGCCATGCGCAAGGACGTGCTGGCCAAGTGCTACGGCGGCGACATCACGCGCAAGAAGAAGCTGCTGGAAAAGCAGAAGGCCGGCAAGAAGCGCATGAAGCAGGTCGGCAGCGTCGAGATTCCCCAGGAGGCTTTCCTGGCAGTGCTGCGTGTGGGTGACAAGTAAGGCTGACCATGAACTTTGCGCTGATCCTTTTCATACTCGTCGTCGCCACCGGGATCGTCTGGTGCTTCAATCATTTCCATGCCAGGAAAAAGCGTCCGGCCGATGCTCCGGATCCCTGGTGGGTCGAGTACGGCGGCAGTTTTTTCCCGGTGATCCTTGCCGTTTTCCTGCTGCGCTCGTTTCTCGTCGAACCCTTCAAAATCCCTTCCGGCTCGATGAT
>JANMTA010000576.1:0-6588 GCA_031389965.1 Betaproteobacteria bacterium | reverse complement strand
GCCCGCCACTTCGGACGGTGCCTCTTCCGGCAGGAAGTGACCGCAGTCGAGCGACATTCCCCTGACGTCGCCGGCTTTCTCCCGCCACAGCGCGAGTACGTCGTAATTACGGCCGACGAAGCCGCGTGCGCCCCACAGCACCAGCAGCGGTGCGTCGATCTTGCGCTCGGCATCCGCCTCATCATGCGCCAGATCGATGCCGGCGGCGGCGCGGTAATCGTCGCAGCTGGCGCGGATGGCTTCCGGATCGGAAAAACAGCGGACGTACTCGGCCACTGCCTCGGGTGAAAACGCATGGTCGTTACCCGTGCTCCAGCGCGAGAGACAACCTTTCAGCCATGACTCCGGGTCAGCGCCGATCATGCGCTCCGGCAGCGGCGGCTTCTGGATCAGGAAGAACCAGTGGAAATAGGCGGTCGCCAGTGCCTGGTTGGTCAGGGCGAAGGTGCTCAGGGTCGGTGCGATATCCATGATGCAGGCGCTGAGGATGCGGGCCGGGTGGTTCAGGCACAGCCGGTGCAGGACCCGCGCGCCGCGATCGTGCCCGGCGACGTGGAAACGCGGGTGGCCGAGCGCGGTCATCAGTTCCGCCATGTCCGCCGCCATCGCGCGCTTGGACTGGTTTGCCGCATCCGGCAGCGACGGCGGCTTGGCGGAATCGCCATAGCCGCGCAGGTCGGGAATCACCAGGGAAAAATCCTCGGCGAGCAGCGGTGCCAGCCGGTGCCACATGGCGTGCGTCTCGGGGTAGCCGTGCAGCAGCAGCAATGCCGGCCGTCCCGGATTGGGCCGCAGCCGGACGTGAATCGCGGTTCCGGCCACGGCGACGCGCCGCGTAGTGAAGCTTGAGTCGAACAGGCTCATGACCGCCCTGCTTCAGGCCAGGGGCTGGAACAGCACGTCCAGATCACCGGCGGTCAGCAGATGTCCGCCGCCCTCGCCGCCGGCGCCGCCCTGCTTCAGCAACTGGTCGGCAAGACCGCGCTTGCGGCCCTGCAAGGCGAGGATTTTTTCCTCGACCGTGCCCTGCGTCATCAGCTTGTAGACGAACACCGGCTTGTCCTGCCCGATGCGATGCGCGCGCGCCGTGGCCTGCTCTTCCACCGCCGGGTTCCACCACGGGTCATAATGGATCACGGTATCGGCGGCGGTCAGGTTGAGGCCCGTGCCGCCCGCCTTGAGGCTGATCAGGAACAAGGGCACGCGGCCTTCCTGAAAATCCCGGATCGGCGTTTCGCGATCGCGGGTCTGGCCGGTGAGCTTGGCGTAGAGGATGCCGCGCTTTTCGAGTTCGAGTTCGATCAGCCCGAGCATCGAGGTGAACTGCGAAAACAGCAACACCTTGCGCCCTTCGTCGAGCAATTCATCGAGCATTTCCATCAGGGTCGCCAGCTTGGCCGAATGGGCGTGGCCTTTTTTCACCAGCGCTTCGGCAGCCGGCAGCTTGACCAGACGCGGATCGCAACAGATCTGCCGCAGTTTCAGCAGCGCATCGAAAATCATGATCTGGCTGCGGCCCACGCCCTGCTCGGTCAGCACCAGGCGCAGCTTGCGGTCGAAGGCCACGCGCAGGGATTCGTAGAGGTCGCGCTGGCCGCCCTCGATTTCGACCCAGCGCACCATTTCGGTCCGCGGCGGCAGGTCCTTCAGCACCTGTTCCTTGGTCCGCCGCAGGAGGAAGGGCCGCACCCGGTCGGCGAGGCGGGCACGCGCTTCGTCGTCGCCCAGCTTTTCAATCGGGGTGCGGAACACCTGGGTAAAGCGTTTGGCATTGCTCAACAGGCCCGGCATCAGAAAATCGAACTGCGCCCAGAGCTCGCCCAGATGGTTTTCCAGCGGCGTTCCGGTCAAGGACAGACGATGGCGCGCGCGCAGCGAGCGCGCCACCTGGTGCGATTGCGCCTTGGGATTCTTGATGAACTGGGCCTCGTCCATCACCAGCAGGTGCCAGTCCTGGGCCAGCAGGGTTTCGCGGTCGCGCACCAGCAGCGGGTAGGTGGTCAGTACCAGGTCGGCCTGCGCGATCTCGCCGAAGCGTTCGGCGCGGTCCTTGCCGTGCAGGGTGAGCACCTTGAGCTCCGGCGCGAACTGCGCCGCCTCGTTGCGCCAGTTGGCCATCAGGCTGGTGGTGGCCACCACCAGGCTGGGCCGGTCCGCCCGGCCCGAAGCCTTTTCCAGGTGCAGGTGGGCCAGGGTCTGCACCGTCTTGCCCAGGCCCATGTCGTCGGCAAGGATTCCGGCCAGGCCGTATTCGCGCAGGAACTGCAGCCAGTCGAGGCCGATCTGCTGATAGGGGCGCAGGGTGGCCGTGAATCCGGGCGCCTGCGGGTGATGGGTCATGCCGGAAAAGTCGTTCAGGCGGCGACCCAGGGCGCGCAATTCTTCACCGCCTATCCATTGCGTCGGCAGACCTTCCAGCCCGGTCAGGGCCGCGGCATTGTGGCGCGACAGGCGCGGCCGGTCCTCGTCGAGAAATTCCAGCAGCGGCAGCAGCCAGGCCTTCAGGCGCCCCGCCGGCACCGGCAGGATGCGCCGCGCGTCGAGCGCCACCGGGAAGGTCTGGCTGTCCTCCAGGCCGCGCACCACACCGAGCAGATCCGGCTGTTCGCGCAGCAGGCGCAGCAAGGGCGGCACCAGGCTGATGCGTTCGCCGGCGACGCTGACGCCGAGGTCGAGATCGAACCAGTCGCTGCCGACGGACTCTTCCACCGCGACGAACCAGTCTTCGGCCTGGGCGATGCAATACGGAAAGTCATCGGCAAAAATGACAGGAATGCCTTGCCGTTCGAGTTCCGGCACGCCGTCGTTGAGGAAGGACAGCCAGCCCATGGCATCGTTGCGCAGAGGCATCAGGCCGTCCTCGGTACCCTCGACGCGCTGGTAGTTGTCGAGGCTGCGCTGCCAGCTTTCGAGCCCGGCGGCGCGCACCCGTTGCCTGATTTCATTTTCCTCGGCCAGATCGCGCTGCAGCGTCTGCCACTCGCTACCCGCGCGCAGCCGCATGAACGAGGCCGGGCGCTCGACGCCGACCACGGTCAGGCCTTGCGGATAGTCGAAATACAGCACCGCCAGCGCCAGGTCGTCGTGCAGGCGGCTCAGGGCGAGATGACGGAAACGCCCCTGCGTCAGCATAAGGCGCGCGACAGGCTTGCCCGCCGCGACGGCCTCGGGCGCATCGGGCAGGGGCAGCGCGATCTGCCGCTCATGCGCCAGTTGCGTCAGCCGTTCGCGCACCAGGGGCGCGTCGGCCTCGTTCAGCGGCGGTGCCGTCATCAGTTGCTGCAACAGTTCGGCGGAGACGTCCGAGCGCAGTTCGCCGACCGTTCTCGCCGCGGTATCCAGATAGAACGGCGGCCAGGTCGGAATCATCTGCAGGGAGGCCGGCAGATCGACGGACAGTTGCTGCAGGCCGGCCAGGTTGTGCGTCCACGTCAGGCCGAGTGGTCGCGTTGCGCCGGATTCCAGGGGCAGATCGACCAGGCCGTCGAGATGCAGCCTTCCCGTGCGCAGCGCCAGGCGCAACAGCAAGGCGCCGGTGTCGCCGCTGAGGTCGACGGCTTCGTTGTAGAAATAGCCGCCGCCGGCCTGCAGGGCGAGGAACAGGCGCAGCGGCGCGATGTCCTCGTCGAGGATGAAGTCGCGATGGCTGCGCGTGCTGCCCAGGTCGTAGGGCTGGGGACGGTACAGCGCCGGTTTTGCGGAGCCGCCTTTCTTTGTCGGCCGGCTCTTGCCCAGGCTGAGGCTGGGCGGACTACCGGGCCGCAACAGATAGACCACGCGCGACTGGGAAGCCGTTGCCGGCGGTGGCGGTGCCGGCGGTTGATCGAGGCCAGCCAGCCAATCGAGCGTTGCCGCGCTGGGTTCGGGATAGCCAGCGTCATCGCGCGATGGCGCTTTTCCATTCCCGGAAAAACTGCCAATGTCCGTCGTCTGTCCCAGGTTCAGCAGCGTCGCCACGACATGCTTGCAGTTCTCCCGCATGGGGCACATGCAGGAATTATCGACGTCGACAATTGCCCCGCCCGGATCCAGTTCCAACCAGAGATCGACCTCGTAGGGCTGCTTGCGCGTTCCCTGCACCACGGCTTCGACATGGATTTCGCCCGGCGCCCGCTCGACGCTCTTGACCCGCACGCGGCCGTCGCCGGCGTAGGCACGACCGCGTTGCAGGGTCGCGCCGTCGAAGCGACCGGCGAATTCGCCCAGCGTCTCGCTGCTGAAAAAGGGATTGGCGGCCATTCAAAACTCGGGGTGACGGGGGTCGACGACCTTAGCACATACGGCAAGCCACCGGTCTTTTCATTGGCGTCTGTTTTTCATTTTGCGGTACTTGACGGTGGTTCCAGATATTCGCCGTGTCGCCGACGCCGACTTTTCAATCCTTGCCCAAGCGTGTTTCCATCCGGATAGGCTGCCGCATCCGGTGCTTAGCAATTAACCGCACCCAAAGACACGGATTCACATAAGCGACTGTTCCATAAAGATTGTTTCTTCCACCAAGCTCAGGCATGGATTTTGTATGAAGAATTAAATAGACTTCATACCGGATTCATCGCGAAAGCCCATCGCCCATGGAAAGCCTCAACGAATGGATTGCCCTGCTGGCTCTGGTCTTTGTCCTCGGCGCCAAGCACGGCCTCGACGCCGACCACCTCGCCACCATCGACGGCCTGACCCGCCATAACCTGCGCATCGCCCCGTCGCACGCCCGCTGGTGCGGCTCGCTGTTCTCGCTGGGCCATGGCGCCATCGTCATGCTGATCGCCCTCGCGGTCGGCGTGGCCTCGACGCAGTGGCAGGTGCCGGCATGGGTGGAAGACCTCGGCACCTGGATTTCGATCGGCTTCCTCACCCTGCTGGGCGCCCTCAACCTGCGCGCCGTGCTGACGGCGCGGGCCGACGAGATGGTGGCGACGATTGGCATCAAGGCCGGGCTGTTGCGCCGCCTGCAGGCCACTTCGCATCCGCTGGCGATTGCCGCCGTCGGCGCGCTGTTCGCGCTGTCCTTCGACACCATGAGCCAGGCCGCTCTGTTCGCCGTCACGGCCACGCAACATGGCGGGGTCGCCCACACCCTGGCGCTCGGTGCGGCCTTCACCATCGGCATGCTGCTGGCCGACGGCGCCAATGGCCTGTGGATCGCCGGCCTGCTGCGCCGCGCCGACCACCGCGCGCGCATCGCCTCGCGCGTCATGGGCCTGATGGTCGCGGCAATCAGTTTTGCCGTGGCCGGCTTCGGCCTGGCACGCTGGCTGAACGCCGACATTTCACAGTGGTATGACGGCAAGGAACTGCTGGTGGGCGTCGGCGTCATCGTCGTGCTGACGGCCAGCTTCATCGTCGGCAACTGGCTGGCGCGCAGCGCACGGCTGACCGAAGGCGCGGCGAACTGACGCCGTTTCAGTCGAGTTCGACCAAACCCCGAGGCGTGCGCAGGTAGGCCACCAGTTGCGCCGGCTCGCCCTCTGAGCCGGGATGGACATCGAGTCGTGAACCCAGGCCAAGGCTGTCCAGCGCATTCCGGATGTGTGCCGGCTGCGGATGGAAACCCTCCAGCTTCATCAGCCGGCAGCCGGTGTCCGCCAGGCGTGACGCCGGATGAAAGGGCACATCCCACTGGATCAGGGTCGGCACCAGCCCGTTCCCCGGCAGGTGGCCGTCGGCCGGCACTGTAATGCGCCAGCGGTAGTCGCCACGTGCCATGGGCAGGATCTCCCCCAGCGATTCCGCGCTGCCTGCCGCATCGAGCTGGATGTCGTCGCTGCGTGCGACCCAGTGGATCAGTCGCGGGCGATCCGACGCTTGCAGCCGGTCCAGCGCAAACCAGCGCGGCCGGCCCGGTGGCGTTGCCGCTGGATCGATCGCAATCAGTTCGAGGTAGAAGTTGTCGCCAAGACCGAGCAGACGGTTGTGGGTGCCCATGCGGGCGTGCTTGCCGCCGGCCGCCAGCGCGACACCGAGGTGATGCTCCAGCCAGGCGGCGCCGGCATCGAGGTCGCGCGCGGCGAGGACCAGGTGATCGGGTTCGATCACCGGCGACCTCAGAGCTTGGGCTTCAGATGCACATGCCCGTGCCCGCTGCCGGCGGGTCGGTAGCCGTGACCGTGGGCCCGCCCGGCATCGACGTCGACGTCGATCAGGTTGAGCTGGCCGTGGCGCACGCCGCGTTCCGCGATCAATGCGTCGGCAAAGCCGCGCACCGCCGCGGTCGGCCCGCGCAGGACCACGCTTTCGAGGCAGTTCTCGTGGTCGAGGTGGGCATGCAGGGTGGCTACGGTCAGGTCGTGCTGGCCGTGCTGCAGGCTGGTCAGGCGCTCGGCCAGGTCGCGCTCGTGGTGGTTGTAGACGTAGGACAGATTGGCGACGCAATGCGCCGCCTCGCCACGCTGCTGCCGCGCCGCTTCGAGGTGGGCCCGCAACAGGTCGCGCACCGCTTCGGAGCGATTCTGGTAGCCACGTTCGGCGATCAGCCTGTCGAATTCCGCAGCCAGCTCGGCGTCGAGCGAAATCGTGATGCGCTCCATCTCAGTCGACGTCTTTGAGCTTCTGCAAAGTCTCCACCACGCCGCCGCGTTTCAGGCGCTCCAG
>JANMTA010000506.1:0-1660 GCA_031389965.1 Betaproteobacteria bacterium | reverse complement strand
ATCCAGCCTTCGCATGCCACCCGTCTGCGTTTGCAACTGGCCAAGCTGGATGGCGCCAAGTCACCCGCCGACATGGGTTTGCCGGGCTGGAGGCTGCATCCCCTGAGCACCGGGCACTGGTCGGTCTGGGTCAATGGCAACTGGCGCCTGACCTTCGACTTCGAAGGCGAGGACGCCGTGCTGGTGGATTATCGGGACTATCACTAGGAGCAAAGAGATGACGCGCATGTACAAGCCGCCACATCCCGGCGAAGTTCTGAGGGATGGCGTATTCACCGGCACCGGCATCACGGTGACCGACTTCGCCCGGCGCATTGGCGTGACGCGGGTGACGCTCTCCAACCTGCTGAACGGCAAGAACGGCGTCAGCGCCGACATGGCTGTGCGACTCGCCGCCGCGTTGGGCGGCAGTGCGGAATCCTGGCTGCACATGCAGGCGCAGTACGATCTCGCCGCTTCGGAGAAGGCACTGAAGAAGGTGCTGGCGAAGATCGAGCCGCTCGATATGACTGAAGCGACGCCCTGATTGCCGTCCCGCCGGCCGGCGCCGGCCTGGTTGCCGTGTCACCGGCGCCGACTTTTGTGCTCGGATACACGGGGCCGAAACTTAATCCGTGCCTGGCCCCTTTGATTATCGCGAAAGAACCGAAGACCGTCCTGCGGCCGCTGCTACGGCTACGGTGGTGACGCCGACGCGGCGCAGGCAGTCGACGAAATATCGATCCGCCCGGGAAAAGCTCAGGCTGCCACCAGCACCGTCACCAGGCCCGCTGCGTGATTCGTCGCCTTCGGGCGGATCACGATTTCCACATCCCTGTCGAGCAGAGTGATGAAGTGCAGCAGGCGCTCGGACGAAAAGCGGCTGAGCTTGTAATTGCGCAGCTCGGAAATGTGCGGCTGGGGGATACCGAAAATCCCGGCGGCGGCCGTCTGGGTGAGCTTGCGCTCCTTGATCAGATCGTTCACGCGCATCGCCAGTTGCGTGCGCAGCTTGCGTTCGTCTGCGTCGGCAAAGCCGAGGTCCTTGAACACGTCGCCCGTGCCCACGTTTACCAACTCAATCTTCTTTGCCATAGCGCACCTCATAGTCATTGCGAGCCAACTTCAATCGTTCATGAATCAGGTCGATGTCGGTCCTGGCGGTACGGATACCGGAAGGCGATTTCTTCTGAAAGCAGTGCAGCACATACACCGCCTTTGCGAACCGCACCGTGTAGGCGACACGGTAGGTGTCGCCACGATGATCCTCGACCAACTCGAACACGCCCTGGCCCTCGCCCTTCCACGGCTTTGCCGCTGGCGGCTGACCGCCCAACTGCACAACGCCCAAGCCGTAGCCAAAATCACCGACCACGTCGTCGGGAAAATCCAGCAGATCGAGCTTGGCGGAACCAACCCAGTGCAGCGGCCGCTCATTTCGAGGTGGGGAACTCATGGCGGAAGTATACCGTTTTCGGTATTGGATGGAAAGCAAGCCAAGGTATCCCCCCCGGCCATCACCGACAGACCCGTGCCTCCGTCAGGGTTTCACATTCCTCCGCCCCGGGCCTGCCGGCGCCGGCCTCTCGCCGTGTCGCCGGCGCCGACTCTTCGAGCCAGGGATTCAATTCGAGCCCGAGGTTAGCGAAGAAAGAATGCCCACGCGACGTGGCACGTCGGG
>JANMTA010000484.1:0-3473 GCA_031389965.1 Betaproteobacteria bacterium | reverse complement strand
CATCTGGCGGAAATGCATGCCCTGATGGAAATTCTCGACCAGACGCACAGCCATCACCGCTATGTGTTCGAACCGCAGAGCTGCCAGTATCTGGCGCATGGCGACCTGTGGGACCATCTTTACCTGCGCGCGCTGGACCAGGGCGGGCGCATCTTCCTGCCGCTGACGCTGGAAATGGGCTCTTGGCTATGGGTAAAGAAGAATCCGCGGCAGCTTTTTTCGCGGCACGGCATGTTCAACCCGCTGATCGAACATCGCCGCCAGCGGGTATTGCGCCGTCATCTGGCCTGGCTCGATTTCATGACCCGCGCCGCCAGCGGCAACGCCCTCTGGCTGCCTCAGGGCGAGGTGCGCGAGTCACATCGTAGTCGCGCCATGCAACGCTGGTTTGGCGGTGCGCAGGCGTGAGTGCCGCCGCTCCCTGGGTGTTGCTGCGCGGCTTGACGCGGGAAGCCCGTCACTGGGGCCGCTTCCCGCAACAACTTGGCGCGGCGTTTCCCGGTGTGCCGGTGATCTGCCTTGACCTGCCGGGCAACGGCAAGCAGAATCATCTGGCGAGTCCGCGCAGCGTCGAAGCGATGGCGGACCATTGTCATGCCGAGATTCGCCGGCTCGGCATCGCGCCGCCCTGCCGGGTGCTGGCGATGTCGCTGGGCGCCATGGTCGCCGTCGCCTGGGCGCAGCGACATCCCGGCGACCTTGCCGCCGCCGTGCTGATCAATACCAGCCTGCGGCCGTTCAGTCCCTTCCACCTCCGCTTGCGCCCGAACAATTACGTGCGCCTGTTGCGCCTCCTGTTGGTGTCGCGCAGCGACCGGGAACTGGAGATGGCGATACTGGAGATGACCACCCGGCTGCAGCTGGATCCCGCGCCGACGATCGAGGCATGGCTGCGCTGGCGCGGCGAAAACCCGGTGTCGCGGCGCAACGTCCTGAACCAGTTACTGGCGGCGGCATGCTATCGCGCACCGCGCCAGCGGCCGCCGGCAAGGCTGCTGTTGCTCGCCGGCGCAGGCGATCAGCTGGTGGATTCGCGTTGCTCGCTGCAACTGGCCGCGCAGTGGGACGCCGACATCGCCGTCCATCCCGCAGCCGGCCATGACCTGCCGCTCGACGACGCATCCTGGGTGCTGGCGCAGATCGAAGCCTGGCTCGGGCCAGCCGGCATGCAAGCATGAAATGCGCCGATATTTTTTCTGTAATCGGGGCGCAACGAAATTGTAACGGGCGGTCAAGATAATCCGGTCTGGTCCAATCAATTCACCGGAGAATTCCATGCGTTCCATCACAGTTATTGCCGCTCTCCTGCTCCTGTCTGCCTGCGCCAGCCAGAATACAGCTCCTGAAAAAGCAGCTCCTGAAAAAGCCGCGGAAGCGCCCGCCGCCAAGAAGGGGCCGCAGTGCTATTCCGGCGACCACGGCAAGTTCTTCGATGTCGGCGACAAGGCCAGCATCGCCAGCGTCGACGTGGTTTGCAAGCCGACCGCCGACAACAAGGCGGCGCAATGGGTGGGCGCCAAGCACTAGAGCTAGGCGGAACTCCGGTCCAGCCGCGGCAGGTCGAGGCCGCGGATCCGCTTCAGCTTGTCGGGGATGTCGTCGAGCAGGGCGGCGTGACGCGGGCCGTGCCAGCCGCCGATCAGTGTCACGGCTTCGCGCAGGTGCGGGTCGCGGCCGGCACAGACCATCAGCAGGGTGCCGGCGCTGGCCAGATCGTTGAGCTGGCCCAGTTCTTCCTGCAGCCCGGCGAGCCGCTTGATCACCGCGGCACCGGACTTGCCGGGAATCATCGGTCCGAAGAACTCGATGGCATAGCGCAGGCGCTTGATGCCGATGCGCAGTTCATGCTGCGAGGGCGGGCTTTCAGGGCGGGCGGCGGCAGCCAGTTCGAGGATCTTCTTCAGCAGGCGGCGCAAGCGGCGGTCGGCGAACTGCAGCAGGGAAGGAGCCTCGTTGGCAGCGACGGGGGCTTCGACGAAGGGTGCGCGCTGCAGCAGGCTGATAGCGGTCAGCAACAACTGGCTGTAGGCAGGTTGGCGCAGGGTGTGGCGGATGGCGCTGCGGGCATCGTACAGGCGGTTGGTGATGGCACTGGCCAGATCGGTCAGGCGCGGCTCGTCCGGCAGGGCATTGGCTACCGGGGCGACGATCTCGGCCATCAGCACATCAAGGTCGCGGGCCTGGCCCAGCGCGCGCATCAGCTCGCGCAGCGGCGGTACCAGCTGCTCGGCAAAGGCGGCCGGCAGCACCGGGCCGAACATGCGCATCGCGGCGCGCAGGCGGCGCGTGGCGACGCGCATCTGATGCACGTATTCGGCATCGTCGCTGCGCACCGCGCCGGCGTGGTTGAGTTGCAGGTGCGACAGGCAGTCCAGCGCGATCAGGCGGAAAGCCGCCAGCGGCGCGTCTTGCGCATCGATCGCGACCTTGCCGGCCTTGACCGGTTGCTGCGGCGTGTTGTGGAACAGCCGGTAGCCGCGTTCCGCCTTGGACAGCAGCAAGGGTGGCAGCGGCTGGCGTTTTGCCAGTTCGAGGGCCAGCGCGTAAAGGCTGTCGACGCTGCCGGAGAGCAGTTGCAGCTCAAGTTCGGAAATCGTCTCGCGGCGGCCGCTGGAGGCAATCCAGCCGCGGTCGAGCTTGGCCAGGATGCGGCTACCCGGACCCTGGTCGATTTGCCAGACGGTGCGCCGCACGTTGGTCTCGAACACCGCGGTGAGGCGGCTTGCGAGCTTGTCCCGCTGCAGCCAGTCGCGCAGTTCGGCATCGTCGACATGCGAGAAATCGAAGTGGTTGAGGTAGGGCGCTTGCCATTCCGGCCGGCGCGTCAGGCCGCCATCGGATTCGTCCTGGCGCTTGATGGTCTGCTGCCACGATGTGCCGTGCTTGCGCAGGCGCAACAGGATGCCGGCGCGGCGCAGGGCCATGCGTCCGGTGTCATAGTAGATGCTGACCAGGTGGTGCTGTTCGCGGCCGGTTGCTGCGGCCAGCGCCGGGTGCCGTTGCAGAACGCCGTGGCGGTCTTCGGCGATTTCCAGTTTCAGGGTGATTTGCTGGGCCATGGGCTCGATGCCGGCAGGAACTAGGAGGGGAGTGTAGCTCGCGGACCCCCTGAAAATTATTACAGCCGTATTGCACCGCGGCCAGCAGCGATCCCGGCTTGCGGCAGTTCGTCAAGAGGCGGCGCCGGCGACACGGCGTTGCGCGGCGCCTCGACCGGCAATGCGGCAGCGACGGGTTGCCAGGCGTGGATCAGTTCCAGGCGGCCGTCGTGGTGTTCGACAATGGCGGTGCAACTGTCCACCCAGTCGCCACAATTGACATACACCACGTCATCGACCTTGCGCAGCGCCGCGCTGTGGATGTGGCCGCAGATCACGCCGTCCAGCCCGCGTTCGCGGACGGCATGGATCAGGGAATCCTCGAAATCGAAAATGAAGGAGACGGCGCGCTTGACGCGGCTCTTGGCGAAGCCC
>JANMTA010000478.1:0-2898 GCA_031389965.1 Betaproteobacteria bacterium | reverse complement strand
GGCTGGTGCTCGCGGCCTGCGGCTGGCTGGCCGGCTTCGGTATCCTGGCCTGGCGATTGATTCCGTTCCTGCTGCAGCCGCGAATCGACGGCAAGGAACACTGATGCGTCAGGGCGCGACCACGATGTCGAAGCGCAGCGTCCCCGGCGCATCGGCCTGCGCCACACCGACCAGACGCGAACGCGCCGCCGCATCGACCGACATGAACAGGCCGTCGCGCTGATTCTGGCGGCCGGCCGCGCCGGGCAGGTACATCTGCGTCACCAGCAGTTCCCGCCCGCCGCGGCTGAGGCGGAAGTGCACGTGTGGCGTGCGCCCCGGATAGCTGACCGGCATCACCGTGCGGAAACGGTAGTCGCCCTCGCTGCCGGTGGTGGCACGGCCATAGCCGCGAAAATTCGGATCCAGCGGCGGCGGACTGTTGTCGTGCGGGTGGTGGTAGCGGCCGTGGGCGTTGGTCTGCCAGATCTCGACGAGCAGACCGGCTTGGGCGCGGCCGGCGCTATCCTGCACGCGGCCGACAATGCTCAGCGGCGTGCCGAGCGCGCGGACACGGCCATCCACCGTGGCCAGGTCGTTGCCGGCGGCGGGATCGGGCTGCAAGGGGTAGAACGGACCGCGCATCTGGCCCGGCGTTGCCGGTGTCGCGGCGGCGCGGCAAAGCGACCACGGCAGGACCGCGAGCAGTGGCAGCGACAGGACAAAGCGGCGGCGGCTTGCCGCCCATTTCACGCTCACGAGGGTAGTTCGAGGTCGCTGGTGAAGGGCCGGCTCGGATAGTGGAAAGCCACCGGCCCGTCCGGTTCGGCATGGATGAACTGGCGCACCGAGGGATCGGCCGAACTCAGAAGTTCCTCGGGCGTGCCGGAGGCGACGACCACGCCGCCGTGGATGAAGTAGGCATAGTCCACCACCTTCAGGGTTTCCGAAACATCGTAGGTGACCAAAATCGATGTGGCGCCGAGCGCATCGTTGAGGCGGCGGATCAGCTCGGCGATGACGTTCAGCGAAATCGGATCGAGCCCGGCGAAAGGTTCGTCGTACATGGCCAGCATCGGATCCAGGGCGATGGCCCGCGCCAGCGCCACGCGACGCGCCATGCCGCCCGAGAGCTCGTTGGGCATCAGGCTCCTGGAGCCGCGCAGGCCGACCGCATGCAGTTTCATCAGCACCAGGTCGTGGATCAGGTCCTCGGGCAGGTCGGTCAGCTCGCGCATGGGGAAGGCGATGTTTTCATACACCGAAATGTCGCTGAACAGACCGCCGGCCTGGAACATCATGCCCATCTCGCGGCGCATTTCGTAGAGCCCATCGTTGTCGAGCTCATGGACGACGCGGCCATTGACGCGGACCGCGCCGCGGTCGGGGCGGCGCTGGCCGCCGATGAGCTTGAGGATGGTGCTCTTGCCGGCGCCGCTGACGCCAAGGATGCCGACCACCTTGCCGCGCGGTACGGCCAACTGGATGCCCTTGAGGACCTGGTTGCTGCCATAGGCAAAGTGCAGGTCTTCGATTTCGATCAGGTTTTTCGAGTGGTCATTCACGCTGTCGCTTCCTTGCCTGTCGATCCCGGTCGATCGCCGGGCATTATGGTGACACACATCGCGCCGGTTTATGGCCTGGCATATGGTTTGAACATTTTAGTCGCCGGCGTCGCCCAGAAACCCGGCCAGCAACCGATTCAGAAAACGCCGGCCGCGTGGCGTGGGACGAACATGTCCGTCCACGGTCTCCAGCAGCCCCTCGCGCCGTGCCGCCAGCGCCGACTTTTCGATGGTGGCGAGCGGCAGGCCGGTGCGCTCGGTGAACAGCCCGAGCGGGAAACCCGCGTTCAGGCGCAGCGCATTCATCATGAATTCGCCGGGCAGGTCGGTGCGGGCGACGCTCTGGCGGGTGCTGATGAAGTCGCCGCGCGCGGCGCCGGCAAGGTAGGCGCGCGGATTGCGGTGGCGCGCCTCGCGCCAGATCGTCTCGTGGTTCGACAGCTTGCTGTGCGCGCCGGCGCCGATGCCGAGGTAATCGCCGAAGGTCCAGTAGTTGAGGTTGTGCCGGCAGCGGTTGTCGGCGCCAGGTTCAGCCTTGGCGAAGGCCGAGGTCTCGTAGTGCCCGAAGCCGGCGGCGGCGAGCCTGTCTTCCACCATTTCCTGCATGTCGGCCGCCAGGTCGTCGTCGGGCAGCGGCGGCGGTGCGTGATGAAAGGGCGTGTTCGGTTCCAGCGTCAGGTGGTAGGCCGAGATATGGCTGACGCCGCTGCGGATCGCCGTGGCGATATCCTGTTCGGCCTCCGCCAGGGTCTGCTGCGGTAGCGCGTACATCAGGTCGAGGTTGACGCGCTCGAAATTGCGCTGCGCCATCTCGATCGCGCGCTGCGCCTCGGCGCTGTCGTGGATGCGCCCCAGCGCCGCGCGCTTGGCGTCGGCGAAACTCTGCACGCCGACCGAGAGCCGGGTCACGCCGGCGGCGCGGAAGCCGGCGAACTTCGCCGCCTCGGCCGTGCCGGGATTGGCTTCGAGCGTGATCTCGGCACCGGGGTGCAAGGGCAGGCGCATGCGGATCGCCGCCAGCAGCGCCTCGGCGGTTTCGGCGCGCATCAGGCTTGGCGTGCCGCCGCCGATGAAGACGCTGATCACCGGCCGGTTCCAGATCTGCGGCAGGGCCGCTTCGAGATCGGCAATCAGTGCGGCAAGATAGGCTGGCTCGTCGATCCCGCCACGGGACTCGTGCGAATTGAAATCGCAGTAGGGACACTTCTTGACACACCACGGCCAATGCACATACAGCGCGAGCGGCGGCGGCGCGGCCAGCCCGGAGCCTTCGTCAACAGTCGGCGCTGGCGCTACGGCGACCGGAATGATAGCAATCACATCCCGATCCGCAGGCGCTCGAGGAGTTGCGCCA
>JANMTA010000471.1:0-1612 GCA_031389965.1 Betaproteobacteria bacterium | reverse complement strand
GCAATACCAGCCCGGTGAAGGCATCCTCGGCCTGAAGCTGGAGAAGCCGCGCACCGTGATGCTCGCCCGCGTTGCCGACGAGCCGCGCTTTCTCAACCGGCTCGGCATCTACCAGCCGGAG
This sequence comes from Betaproteobacteria bacterium, assembly GCA_031389965.1. Taxonomy (GTDB): domain Bacteria; phylum Pseudomonadota; class Gammaproteobacteria; order Burkholderiales; family Rhodocyclaceae; genus Sulfuritalea. The sequence continues at coordinate 1,491 of JANMTA010000471.1, read as the reverse complement.
CTGCCCTTCATCGCCGTGCCGATCAAGGTCGGCGGCACTTTGCAGGGCGTCCTCGCCGTGCAACCGGAAGCAGCGGAGGACGGCCTGCTCGAAGAACGCGCCCAGTTCGTCGAAATGGTCGCCAACCTGATCGGTCAGAGCCTGCGCCTGTCGCTCGAAGTCGCCCAGGAGAAATCGACCCTGGTCGAGGAGCGCGACCTGCTCCGGCGCACCGTCCGCCATCAGCACGGTTTCGACAGCATGGTCGGGCGCTCGACGACAATGCGCCGCGTTTTCGATCAGGCGCGCCTGGTCGCCAAATGGAACACCACCGTGCTGATTCGCGGCGAAACCGGCACCGGCAAGGAACTGATCGCCAACGCCATCCACTACGCCTCGCCGCGTGCCCGTAATGCCTTGGTCAAACTTAACTGCGCGGCACTGCCGGAAACCCTGCTCGAATCGGAACTGTTCGGGCACGAGCGCGGCGCATTCACGGGTGCCGTCGAGTCGCGCAAGGGGCGCTTCGAGCAGGCGCACGGCGGCACATTGTTTCTCGATGAAATCGGCGACGTCTCGCCGCCCTTCCAGGCCAAACTGCTGCGCATCCTGCAGGAAGGCGAATTCGAACGCGTCGGCGGCAGCCGGACGATCAAGGTCGATGTACGCATCATCGCCGCCACCCACCGCGACCTCGAAACCGCCGTCGACATGGGCGATTTCCGTGAGGATCTGTTTTACCGCCTGAACGTCATGCCGATTTTTCTGCCACCGCTGCGCGAGCGCATCGAGGACATCCCCGAAATCACCCGCCACCTGCTCGGCAAGATCGGCGACAACCAGAAACGCAAGCTCAGCCTGACCGACATGGCGCAGCGCCGGCTGGCCAACCACGAATGGCCGGGCAATGTGCGCGAACTGGAAAACTGCCTCGAACGCGCCGCCGTACTGTCCGAAGACGGCCGCATCGATGTCGACCTGATCCGCTTCCCGAGCGCCCGCGAACGCCCGGCGCCCCGCCCGCAGCGCAGCGTGGCGTCGCCGTCGTGCAGCCCCGCTGCCGGGTCGAAACCCGAGGCCGACATTGACGACCCGAACCTCTCCGAAAAGGAGCGCGTCATCAGCGCGCTGGAGCAGGCCGGCTGGGTGCAGGCCAAAGCAGCGCGCATCCTCGGCATGACGCCGCGCCAGATCGCCTACCGGATACAGATCCTGAACATCGAGGTGAAGCAGTTCTGAGTTGGGCAATCGGATGAATGCCAGGAGGAATCGGTCGCATCAGGAAGAACCATGCCACGGCTAACCATTGCTGCCGTATCTGTAGGAGCGCAGATCTTCTGCGCGATCAGCGGTTGAACTGACCCGCTGCAATCGCCCAGTAAAACTGGGCTCCTACCAGACGGGCATGGCTCAGGATGGCAGGCGCTGCAGGCGGATCTTTTTGTCACTCGAAGTATTTGACCAGATTTTCCAGTTCGCGCGCCGTCTGCTCGAGCTTCTGGGATGCGGCCC
>JANMTA010000468.1:0-1599 GCA_031389965.1 Betaproteobacteria bacterium | reverse complement strand
AGGTCGGCCTTGCCGGCGAATTTTCCAGCGGCGCCGACGACGACGGCAAGAGCCGCGGGCGCAGAGGGTGCAGCGGCGGGCGCTGCAGTCGGGGCTGCAGCAGGAGCCGCCTGCGCCGTAGCGCCAGCGCCGACTGTTGCCGCCGCAGCCGCGATCAGTGCCACCAGCGTGCCTTCCGCGACCTTGTCGCCGACCTTGATCTTCAACTCGGTCACCACGCCCGAGACCGGCGAAGGCACGTCCATGGTGGCCTTGTCGGATTCCAGGGTGATCAGTGAATCCTCGGCCATGACCGTGTCGCCCACCTTGACCAGCACCTCGATGACCGGCACATCCTTGAAGTCGCCGATGTCGGGTACTTTCACTTCAACGCTGTCACTCATTCGGTTTTCCTTCCAGCTTGAACTCATAGACCACGATCGGCGGTCCGGACGAGGTATCGAATTCGATGCCGGCGGCGACGCCGGCTTCCGCAATTTTCGCTGCGGACAAATCGCTGTCGTACAGCGCGTGCATCGCCCCGAGGGCGAAGCTGCGCCCGGAACCGGCGGACCAGACGCGGTCGAATTCGAACACCTCACGGTACGAATAGACACCGTAGATACCGCTGCTGTTGGCGATCAGGGCGGTGATCTGCGAGCTCTCGTAGGGATCGTCCTCGTCTTCCTTGGTATTGAGGAAGGCGTGTTCCTTGAGGATCGGGTGCAGCCGACGGAAGGTTTCATAGACTTCCATGCGCGAGCCGAGCCGCACCTCCTCCAGCTTGGAGAAGGCGGAGAGCAGCACCAGATGGTGCGCCGACGAACCGCAGATACCGATCTTCGAACCGGCGATATCGAGGATCTTGTCGTGCTCGCCCTTGTAGCTGCGCGGCAGGCGAGTATCGCCGAAGGTGGTGAGGCCGTCGGCGGCGATGGCGACCGCGTCCCCCTTCTTGACTACGGTGAGCGTGGTCACAGCATGCTTCTTCGCATGTCGGCCAGCAAATCTGCCAGACAGACGTTGAAGCGCGTCGCCAGCGCACCGTCGATGACGCGGTGGTCGGCGGTCAGCGACAGCGGCAGGATCAGCCGCGGGAGGAAGGCCTTGCCGTCCCAGACCGGCTTCATGGCCGACTTGCTGACGCCGAGGATCGCCACTTCCGGAGCATTGACTATAGGCGCAAAACCAGTGCCGCCAATCCCGCCGACGCTGGAAATGGTGAAACAGGCGCCCTGCATGTCGGCCGGCTTGAGCTTGCCTTCGCGCGCCTGCCTGGCCAGTTCGCCCGATTCGCGCGCCAGCTCGAACACACCCTTGGTATCGGCATTCTTGATCACCGGCACCATCAGGCCGTTGGGCGTGTCGGCGGCGAAGCCAATGTTGTAGTACTTCTTCAGCACCAGACTCATTTCTGTACCACTGGCGTCGATGGACGAGTTGAACTCGGGGTACTTCTGCATGGCCCGGACAGCAGCCTTTATCAGGAAGGCGAGCATGGTCAGCTTGGCCGCAGTCTTGTCAGCGCCCTTCTCGTTTTCCTTGTTGATCTGGACGCGGAAGGCTTCCAGGTCGGTGATGTCGGCATCCTCGTGATAGGTGACGGCCGGGATCATGACC
>JANMTA010000461.1:0-2984 GCA_031389965.1 Betaproteobacteria bacterium | reverse complement strand
GGCCTGCACCAGCATGCCGCCGACCTTGGCCAGCGAGGGCGCCAGCCATTCCAGCACTTCGGTGGCCGGGGTGATCGGATAGGCGGCGACGAAGCGCACGCCGCCGCGAATTACGCCGAGGCCGGTGGCCTCGTTGCCGGTAATGCTCCAGCGCGGTCCGCTGTCAGCGGATACCGCCGGAAGTTTGGGGATTGCGGGCAGGTCGGCGGCCGCCGCGAAACCGGCGTGAAAGGCGGCCATGCTGGCATCGATTGCGACCTGGCCTTTGCGCTTCAGGTTGTCTTCGACCACCGCCTGCATGGCACCGGGCGGCAGGCCGATCAGGGCTGCGATGGCGCCCAGGGCGACCATGTTGGGACGGCCGTTTTCTATGCGTCCGGCAATCTCCGTCATCGCCAGCGCCGCCTGTCGCGGCTTGCCGGCGAGCAGGGCGGCGGGGGCCGGGCCGTGGGCCGGATCGCCGACGATCAGGCTGTCGGCGACCAGCGGGATCTCGGCTGAGAAGCGCCCGATGTTGTCCCAGTCGATGGCCATCAGCAGGTGGAAGCTGTCGTCGTGCGACATGATCGGTTCGGTGGCGAAGCGCAGCATGGCGGCGGCTTCGCCGCCACGGATCTGAGGTCCCGAGGAACGGCTCATCAGGGCATACCAGCCGGCCTTTGCAGCCGCATCAAGCAGCAGGGAACCCGCGGTCACCACTCCGGCGCCGCCGCTACCGGCGATTACCAGCGAAACACTGTTGACTGTCACGGGATTGTTTCTCCTCTCGGTTCGCCGCGATTTCGATCGCGTGCTGTTTGTTTAAGCTTTATTTAATTAAAGCTAAATAACCCTACTGCTAGTACAGAATAAACGCAACAAAGGTGGAAGTCAAATCATTTACCGTCCATCATAAAACGCTGATAAAGATCGGCGTGGCGCCAGCGCCGAGTTTTGTCTGCGCTCGATCAGGGGCTTGCGGTTTGCAGGAAGCTGCGGCCCTCGCCATCGAGCACCAGACAGGTCAGCACATCGCTGCAATAAGCGCCGGTATCGATGCCGATGCGGTTGTGCCGGATCTCGGGCTGGTCGCTGATGCTGTGGCCGTGCACCACGATGGCGCCATGGTCGGCATCCGAATTGAGGAAGGTCTTGCGCATCCACAGGCAGTCGCGATCGCTCTGCTCAGCCAGCGGTACGCCGGGTCTCACGCCGCCATGGACGAAAAAATAGTCGCCGGCGCTGTGGCTGATCTGGAGCCCGCGGAAGAACTCCAAATGGGACGCCGGGATCCGCGCGGCAAGGTCCTTGCGCATGGCGATCACGCTGGCATCGTCACGGGCTTCGCGGTCGGCGATGACGACGCCATAGGCGCTCATTACTTCGAGCCCGCCATAGTCGAGCCAGTGGCGACCCGTGTCGATCTCGCCCTCGAGAAAGCGCAGCAGCAGGTCTTCGTGGTTGCCCTTGAGCGTAATGCGCTCGAATCCCGCGGGCAGCCATTCGCGAACGCGGTCGACCACGCCCGCCGAGTCTGGCCCGCGGCTGAGGTAATCGCCGAGGTAGACCACCTGCCGGCGGCTTGCCTCACGCTGCATGGCGTCATCGACAATGCGTTGTTGAATCCTCTCCAGCAAATCGAGCCGGCCGTGGATGTCGCCGATGGCATAGACGACCGTAGCGGCGGGAGTCTGCGCTGTCATGCGGCCGTCGGCGTCGGATACTGGGGCGAATTCAAATAGTCAGGCGGCGAAGTCGCGCATTTCCGCGTACACCGCCTGCTCCATCTTCAGCATGGCTGCGCGCTGCGCGGCCGGCCATTCATACATCAGCGCGGTGGTGCTGACGCCGGTCCACGACTGGTCCTTGGCGCCCATCACGTCCATCTCGAACAGCATGATCGAATACGGGGCCGAGGCGTCGATCCGCTCCTTGATCAGGCGCGACTTGCCCTTGACCAGAAAGCTCACGTCGCCGGGACCGATGATCTGGATCGAAGCCAGCCCGGTGCGCTGCAGGTTGGCCATCGACGAGCCGCCGACATCGACGGCGAAGCGCAGGCGCTTGTCATCGAGACCGAGCGCCCAGGTGTAGGCGGACGTGGAATAGCCGTCGGCGCCGCTGGTCAGCAGCAGTGCGGGCGCGCCGGGGCGCAGGTAGCCGACGAGTTTTTCCGGCAGGGTGGCAGTGATGTTGCCGATCATGGTGCGGTTCTCCTTGGGTTATGGTTCTTGCCATATGCATCGCGCCACTGCGCGATGGTGCACGCGACGACGTTGTAAAACCATAAGTCGATGACGCTCCCGTTGGTCGGCGGCTCCTGCAGCAGCGGTTCCTGTGCGGTGAACAGGCGTGCATCGCTGGCATCGTCGCCGGCGCACAAGGCACCGCCGCAGGAATGGGCGCTATAGGCGACGATCAGGACATCGACATCGGCCTGCGAATAAATGCCGAGCAGGCCGTCGAGTTCGATCTGCAGTCCGCATTCCTCGCGTGCCTCGCGGCACACGGCTTCGGGCACCGATTCGCCGCATTCGACATAGCCGGCCGGCGGCGCCCAGTAATCCGCCAGCGGCGCTTCGCTGCGGCGGATCAGGACCAGGCGGCCCTCGTGTTCGATCAGGGCCATGCCGACCGGCGCCGGATTGCGCCAGAGGACAAAGCCGCAGGCCGGGCACTGGCTGCGCTTCTTGCCACCAAGCATGGCCGGGGTCATGGGTGTCGCACAGCGGCTGCAAAAATCTGTGCTCATTCGATTTGCAACTGCAACCTGACCCGATCGCCGTCGACGAGGCGCAGTTCGCGCCGGATCGCGACCGGGGCGACGATTTCCAGCTTGTGCGCCGGGTAGTCGGGGATATCGGGCAGGATCGCCGCGCCGCTGACGCGTCCGTCGAGCACGACCGCGAAGCATTTGGCGGCGCAGAAACCCGGCGGCGGCTCGATGGCGATCCCCGGCGCGGCCTGCATGGCCTCGCGCGCGACATCCCAGTCGTCGCCGACCA
>JANMTA010000399.1:0-4252 GCA_031389965.1 Betaproteobacteria bacterium | reverse complement strand
TCGTCGAAGGTCGAGGCAACGACTTCGCCCTTGACGGTACGGGTCATTTCCGTGACTTCCTCGGGCCGTTCGTCGATCAGCAGCACGATCAGGGTGACATCGGGATGGTTGCTGGTGATGGCGTGGGCGACGTGCTGCATCAGCACGGTCTTGCCGGCCTTGGGCGGCGATACGATGAGGCCGCGCTGGCCCTTGCCGATCGGCGCGATCATGTCGATCACGCGGCTGGTGATGTTTTCGTCGCTGCGGATGTCGCGCTCGATCAGCATGTGTTCCGTCGGGTGCAGCGGCGTCAGGTTTTCGAACAGGATCTTGTGCTTCGACGCTTCGGGCGATTCGCCATTGACGCGGTCCACCTTGACCAGGGCGAAATAGCGCTCGCCTTCCTTGGGTGCGCGGATCTCGCCTTCGATGGTGTCGCCGGAACGCAGGTTGAAACGGCGCACCTGGCTCGGGCTGATGTAGATGTCGTCGGTGCTGGCCAGGTAGGAGCACTCGGGTGCGCGCAGGAAGCCGAAGCCGTCGGGCAGGATTTCGAGCACCCCGTCGCCGAAGATGGCTTCGCCTTTTCTGGCTTCGTTCTTCAGCAGCGCATACATCAGGTCCTGCTTGCGCAGCCGGTTGGCGCCTTCGATGTTGTTGGCGGCCGCCATCTCCAGCAACTGGCTGACGTGATGGGCTTTGAGCTCGGATAGGTGCATGGACTACCTGCGCGGGGATTCCGGCGGATTGCGCCGGAACAGGGGGGGTGTCGGGGATGAATTCAGGAATGAATTCGATCAGGAAGGGAACCGGATCGGCGCCATTGAGGCGTTGGCGCCTGTCTTGCTTTGCAGCGGCCCGGAATCAGGCTCCGGGCCGAAATGTAACGGGATCAGAGATTGCTGTCAATGAAGGCGGTAAGTTGGGATTTCGACAGGGCGCCGACTTTTTGCGCCTCGACGCTGCCGCCCTTGAACAAAAGCAGGGTGGGGATGCCGCGAATGCCGAACTCGCCGGGGACCTTGGGGTTGTCGTCGATGTTCAGCTTGGCCACGCGCAGCTTGCCGGAATAATCCTTGGCCACCTCGTCGAGAATCGGGGCGATCATCTTGCAGGGGCCGCACCATTCGGCCCAGAAGTCGACCAGGGTCGGTATCGCGGAGTCGAGCACTTCCGCTTTAAAAGTGCTGTCGGTGACATGGTGAATGTGTTCGCTCATGGATTCCTCTGGGAGTTTTTGCGTTCCGGTTGCCGCGGGGTGCCACGCGTAGGGCCGGGTGGCGCGATGAATTGCAGCGAAGCAGTCGCATGCAGGGTCGAATCCTAGCAAAAAATATCCTCCGTGGCGAACTCTGCCTTGTGCCAAGGACCCGCGGCGATGGTACATTGTCAGCCCGAACCGGAGCGTAACCATGACCTACGTTGTCACCGAATCCTGCATCAAGTGCAAATATACGGATTGCGTGGATGTTTGCCCTGTGGATTGTTTCCATGAGGGGCCGAACTTCCTTGTGATCGATCCCGAGGAGTGCATCGACTGCACCCTGTGCGTTGCCGAGTGTCCGGTCGAGGCGATTTTCGCCGAGGACGACGTTCCAAAGGGGCTGGAACACTTCACCGCGCTGAATGCCGAACTGACCAAGCTCTGGCCGGTCATCATCGAGCGCAAAGAACCGCCGGCCGATGCCGACGAATGGGTCGGAAAGCCCGGGAAACTTGGCGTGCTGGAGCGCTGAAGCGATTCCGGCGGGAAAAGTAGCCAGGCAGCGCCGGATTTCGGGTTGACACCGCACACTCCTGCCGCATGATCTCCCGCAAATACCTCTACCTGATTGCCCTGGCGCGCGAAAAGCACTTCGGTCGCGCGGCGGCGGCCTGCCATGTTTCGCCCTCGACGCTTTCGGCCGCGATCCGTGACCTGGAAACCGAACTGGGCGTCGCCGTGGTCGAGCGCGGCAAGCAGTTCGCCGGGCTGACGCCGGAAGGACGTAGCGTCGTCGAATACGCCCAGCGCATGGCCGCCAGCGCCGAGGGCCTCAAGCAGGAACTGGCGACGCGGCGCGACGGGCTCACCGGCCGCCTGCGCCTCGGCGTGATCCCCACCGCGCTGACCGTGGTCGCCGCGCTGACCGCCTCCTTCGCCCGGCGCCATCCGCACGTCACGGCCGAGGTGCTGTCGCTGGCCACCGACGAAATCCTGGCCCGCTTGCGTCGCTTCGAACTCGATGCCGGCATCGTCTATGTCGAATCGGCACAAATCCCCGGACTCGACATCGTCCCGATCTGGCACGAACATCATGTGCTGCTGACCGGCGCCGACGGGCGTTTTGCCGGTCGCGAAACCGTGAGATGGGCCGAGGCCGCCCGCGTTCCCCTGTGCCTGCTGACTCCCGACATGCAGAATCGCAAGACCATCGACGCCGTGTTCGCAAAAGTCGGCACTGGCGTCACGCCGATGCTGGAAACCAATTCGATCGTCAGCATCCTCGCCCATGTCGGCTCCGGCCACTGGTCGTCCATCGTGCCGCGCAGCGTGCTGGAAACGGTGGGGACGCCGCCGGGGGTGATCGCCATCGAACTGGTCGAGCCGGCGGTCGATTGGGCCACGGGACTGGTCACCCTGGCGCGGGAGCCGCAAGCGCCGATGGTGACATCCCTGGCGGCGGAAGCCAGGGCGTTGGCCGAGACGTTCGAGAAACCCGCATAGGCCTTCGCTTTTTCCCGCTTTCACTTTTGCCGCAGGCGGAGTAAAAAGTGGCATGGAAAAGCCTGTGACCATCGAGCGCATCATCGCGGCTCACCGAACCCTGCCTGGAGCCCTGCTGCCGGTCCTCCACGAGATCCAGCACCTGCTGGGCTACATTCCGCCGGATTCGGTGCCGCTGATTGCGAAGGAACTCAACCTTTCGCGTGCCGAAGTCCATGGCGTGATCAGCTACTACGCCCACTTCCGCCAGACGCCGCCGGGCCGCCACGTGGTCCGCGTCTGCTGCGCCGAGGCCTGCCAGGCTGTCGGCGGCGAAGCGCTGGCCGAGCACGCGCGGACGCGACTGGCCGGCAGCGACGTCACGCTCGAACCCGTGTATTGCCTCGGGCTGTGCGCCTGCGGTCCCTCGCTGCAGGTCGACGAATCGACGCTGCACGCGCAGGTCACGCCCGAAAAATTCGATGCGCTGATCGCCGCCCTGGAGGCTGCACCATGATCCCCGTGATTTACGTTCCGGGCGATGCCGCCGCGCTGGCCCTCGGTGCCGATGCCGTTGCCGCCGCCATGGTCGAAGAAGCCGCGCGGCGCGGGATTGCCATCAAGCTGGTGCGCAACGGCTCGCGCGGCATGATCTGGCTGGAGCCGCTGGTCGAAGTCGCCACGCCGCAGGGTCGCATCGCCTATGGTCCGGTAAGCCCGGCCGACGTGCCCGGGCTGTTCGCTGCGAGCTTCGTCGAGGGTGGCTTACATGCCGGCTCGCATGCCCGATGCCTTGGGCCGACCGAGCAGATTCCCTGGCTGGCGCGCCAGCAACGCTTGGCCTGCCGGCGCATCGGCGTCGTCGATCCGCGCTCGCTGGCCGACTACGTGGCGCTGGGCGGAGGCGAGGGCCTGCGCCGTGCACGGGCCATGGCGCCGGCCGAAATCGTCCGCGCCGTGACCGATTCGGGCTTGCGCGGCCGTGGCGGCGCCGCGTTTCCGGCCGGTATCAAGTGGCAGACCGTGCTCGCCACCCCGGCGGCGCAGAAATACATCGTCTGCAATGCCGACGAGGGCGATTCCGGAACCTTCTCCGACCGCATGCTGATGGAAGGCGATCCCTTCCAGTTGTTCGAAGGCATGGCGATCGCCGGCCTCGCGGTCGGCGCCTCGCAAGGCTACATTTATGTCCGTTCCGAGTATCCGCATGCCGTCGCGGCGCTGAATGCCGCTTTGGCCGCAGCGGGCGACTTTCTCGGCGACGGGTTTGGCAAATTCAGGATCGAGGTGCGCGTGGGCGCCGGCTCCTACGTCTGCGGCGAGGAAACCGCGATGCTGGAAAGCATCGAGGGCAAGCGCGGCATCGTCCGCGCCAAGCCGCCTCTGCCGGCGATTGCGGGCCTGTTCGGCCAGCCGACGGTGATCAACAACGTCATTACGCTCGCCAGCGTGCCTGATGTCCTGGCCCAGGGCGCGGCGGCCTACCGCGACCTTGGCTGCGGCCGTTCGCGCGGCACGCTGCCTTTCCAGCTGGCCGGTAACATCAAGTACGGCGGCCTGGTCGAAGTTCCCTTCGGCCTCACG
>JANMTA010000367.1:0-4042 GCA_031389965.1 Betaproteobacteria bacterium | reverse complement strand
GTCGATTCCGATGAACGCGCAATGCACGGTGTTTGCCGAATCCGAAGTGGTGTCGCTGATTCACTCGGCAACGCCCAAGAACGACATCGCCAAGGCGGTGCTCGATGCCGTCGCCAGCCGCGTCTGCGCCATGGTGCGCCGTGTCGGCATCGAAGGCGAAGTGGTACTGATCGGCGGCATGGTGCATAACGCCGGTTTCGTCCAGTCGCTGAAAGTCGCGATGGGCGTCGATTCGGTATCCCTGCCTGACATGCCCGAGTACATCAGCGCGCTGGGTTGCGCGATGATTGCCGCTGAACGCCAGCATTGAACCCCCACGGATAAGGAGCGAAAACATGAATGCAGAAGTGACAGCGGCCCCCGTGGTTGCCGAAACCGTCCCGGAGAAGAAGGAATTCTGGCGCTGGCAGGAAAACGTCTGGGTCGACGAGACCAAGGACTGGAAGACCGCCAAGATCATCACCTGCGGCATTGACGTCGGCTCCGTGTCGTCGCAAGCCGTGCTGATGGTCGACGGTGAACTCTACGGTTTCAACAGCATGCGCACCGGCAACAACTCGCCGGATTCGGCCACCAACGCCCTGCAAGGCGTGATGGACAAGTGCGGCATGAAGCTCGAAGACATCCACTATGTGGTCGGCACCGGCTACGGCCGGGTCAATGTGCCTTTCGCGCACAAGGCGATCACCGAGATCGCCTGCCATGCCCGCGGTGCCAACTACATGGGCGGCAACGGCGTGCGCACCATTCTCGACATGGGCGGCCAGGATTGCAAGGCCATCCACTGCGATGAAAAGGGCAAGGTCACCAACTTCCTGATGAACGACAAATGCGCGGCCGGCACCGGGCGCGGCATGGAAGTGATTTCCGACCTGATGCAGATCCCGATTGCCGAACTCGGTCCGCGTTCCTTCGATGTCGATGTCGAGCCGGAAGCCGTGTCGTCGGTCTGCGTGGTGTTCGCCAAGTCCGAGGCGCTGGGCCTGCTCAAGGCCGGCTACACCAAGAACAAGGTGATCGCGGCGTATTGCCAGGCCATGGCCGAGCGCGTAGTGTCGCTGCTGGAGCGGATCGGCGTCGAGGAAGGCTTCTTCATCACCGGCGGCATCGCCAAGAACCCGGGCGTGGTCAAGCGCATCGAAAAGATCCTCGGCATCAAGGCGATGGAGACCAAGGTGGATAGCCAGATCGCCGGCGCCCTCGGTGCCGCGCTGTTCGGCTACACGCTGATGTCGAAGAAGGCTGCGGCCGCCTAGAACTACACAAGTTCTGACCAGAAGGGAAGAAACATGATCGCCAACTACGGTTACAAGGATGGCTCCGGTGAGTACTACATCAGCATCGACACCGACCAGTGCATCGATTGCGCGGCCGGGCGCGCCTGTCTGAGCGCGTGTCCGAAGCAGATGTTCGAAATCATCACTGATGACTACGACGACGAAGTGGCCTGGATCAAGAAGCCCAACTGTCGCACGCTGTCGTATGACTGCGCGGACTGCAAGCCGTCCGCCGGCTACAGCAGCCTGCCGTGCATGACCGCCTGTACGCCGGGCGCGATCAAGCACTCGTGGTGAGGGAGGTGATTCCCATGGCTGAAACACCACGACGCGTCATTCCGATCGCACAGAGCAAGGCGGTCAACCCCGAGGACGCCTTGCTCAGGGACGGCTGGATACGCCAGACCATCATCGGCGAGCCGCGTTTGTCCGAAATCGTGCAGAACTACAAGGCGATGGGCTTCGAAGTCCATGTCGAGGAGTTCAAGACCGAAGGCGACAGCGGCTGCAACACGTGTTTCGATGCGGGTCAGGGAATGGGCTTCATGTATGGCACGGTCTATGTGCGCAAGCGCAGCGAACCGGCCGGCGAAGACGAATTGTTCTAACTTTCATGCGGAGCTCGGCACCCCTGATGATGAAACACGCGAAAGGCGAATGGAAGGCCCCCCACCTCCATCCCCGCCCCAGGGCGGGGCTACCCATCCGCTCGCTTCGCTCGATCATCACCTGTGACTTCGTAAGCGGCTGTATTTCACGTTAAGAATTGGCGGTGCCAGTGGCGCTGCCGACACCACAAGGAGGAATCAAATGCCTGATCAGAAACGAATAATGCGCGTGCTGCGCCAAGGGGACCTGGATGCCATCGTTGCCATCGACGCCTTCGCATCGAAGGAACCACGACCTGAATACTACGAGCGCAAGATTGCCGGCATCCTGAACAAGAACGCCAACATCAATGCGTCGATCGTCTGCGAAATCGACGGCAAGGTGGCCGGCTTCGTCATGGGCTATATCTTCTTCGGCGAATTCGGCATTACCGATGCGACCTCGACCATCGATACGCTGGGCGTGCATCCGGATTTTCGCAAGCACGGCGTCGCCGCCGAAATGCTGGAAACATTCATGATGAACATGAAGGCCGCCGGGGTGCAGAAGGTCTATACGCTGGTGAACTGGGACGATTTCGCGCTCGAAAAATTCTTCTCGGCGAACAAGTTCGTGCCGTCGAAGCGCGTCAATCTCGAGTGCGTGCTGCCCTGAGGGCCCGACGGCACACCGACCGGCCATGTGGATCGATACCCATTGTCATACCAAGCATTCCTATGACAACTGGCTCGAACCGCTTGACCTGATCCGGCGCGCCAAGGCTCTCGGCCTCGATGGTGTCTGCATTACCGAGCACTACTCGTACGAGGCGTCGGAGCCGGTCGAGCGCGTCGGCCGCGAGGAAGGGCTGCTGGTGCTGCGCGGGGTCGAAATTGCGACGGACAAGGGGCACCTGCTGGCCTACGGCGTGACCGATGACGGCTGGAACATCTGGGGACGCGACAGCTATCTGCCGCTCGAAGACGTGATTGCACGCATCAACGAACTGGGCGGAATCTGCGCTCCGGCGCATCCGTTCCGCAATGTCGGACTGTCGAGCCTGATGGAAGGCCTGCTGGAATTGAAGGATATCGCCGCCGTGGAATCGCACAACGGCGTGAATGCCGAAAGTGACAACGATCTGGCGATCCGGGCGTCGACCCACCTGGGTTTGCCGACGCTGGGCGGCAGCGATTGCCACAAGAGCGTCGCCGTCGGTCGCTGCGCAACGGAGTTTTCGCGGCCGGTGCATGACATGGCGAGTTTCATTGCCGCGGTAAAGGCCGGTGCCTGCCGCGGCGCGTACTACCCGAACTACATGAGCCGTCAGGCAGCCTAGGAACAGCCGAAGGACACCGGGCTGCGATTGCCTGGCGTTCCGACCTGAAGACGCAGCGAGGAGGAAGTGATGCAGGCTGTACAGACGTCCGAGATCAGGTGGTACAAGAGTCCGAAGGCCTCCGGCGCTGGTGCCGTCGATGCCAGGCCGAAGGTGCGCCTCAGCATCGACGGCAAGGACGTCGAGGCGCCCGCCGGGGTGTCGCTGCTCTCGGCCGCGAGTGCCGCCGGCATCTACATTCCTGCCCTCTGTGCCCACCCCGACTTGCCGCCAAGTTCCCAGCGCGGCGGCGGCGCCAGCGGCTGCAATCTCTGCGTGGTCGAGATCGCCGGACAGACCGGCATGCGGACTTCCTGTTCGATTCCGGTCGAGGCGGGCATGGTCGTCACTACCACCTCGCCGCAGATCGACAAGCTGCGCAAGGAAGGCATCGCCAAGACCCTGGGCACGCATCCCCACGTCTGCCTGACCTGTCCGCAGCGCGATGGCTGCAGCCGCACCACCTGTTCCTTCGGCAATCCCGTCGAACAGCGCTGCTGCTCGATCTTCAACAGCTGCGAGCTGCGCAAGGTCGCCGACCACATCGGCATTCCGCCGACCACGCCGAACTACAAGCACGTCCAGCTGCCGGTGATCAAGGACGAACCATTCTACGACCGCGACTACAACCTGTGCATCGACTGCCGGCGCTGCCTGGTGGCCTGCAACGACGTGCGCGGCGTCGGCTGCCTGGAAGTCAAGAATACCGATGGCCGGACCTGGGTCAGCACCATCGCAGCGACCTTGCTCGAATCCGGCTGCAAATTCTGCAGCGCCTGTGTCACCGTCTGCCCGACCG
>JANMTA010000315.1:0-2303 GCA_031389965.1 Betaproteobacteria bacterium | reverse complement strand
TTCACGATAAAGGTCGCCGCGCAAATTGCCGGCCTTATAGTCGATGCAGGCATCGAAGCCGAGTTCCTCGACCACGTAGCGGCATTTGTCCGGCCCGCCGGCAATGCCGATCGCGCGCGCGCCGTGGATCTTCGCCAGTTGCCCGACAACGCTGCCCACCGCGCCCGAGGCCGCAGTGACGACGACTGTGTCGCCGGGCTGCGGCGCGCAGATGTCGAACAGGCCGACCCAGGCGGTGACGCCGGGCATGCCGAGCGGGCCCAGCCAGGCCGACAAATGAATGACGCTGACATCGACCTTCTGCAGCGTACGGCCGTCGGCGACGCCGAAGAGCTTCCAGCCCAGCGCGCCGACCACCTTGTCGCCGGGGACGAAGTCCGGATGATTCGACTGCACGACTTCGCCGGCGGTGCCGCCGATCATCACGTCGCCGATCTCTACCGGCTTGGCATAGGACTTGGCCTCCGCCATGCGACCGCGCATGTAGGGGTCGAGCGAAAGCCATTGATTCCGCACCAGCACCTGGTTGGCGCCGGGTTCCGGGATATCGCATTCCTCAAGGCGGAAATTGCTTTCCTCGACCCAGGCAACGGGGCGGCTGGCGAGGACGATTTTCCGGTTCTTATTCATGATTGTGAATTTCCTGTGGTCGGCTGGACTGGAGAAGTCGGCGCTGGCGCTACGGCGATTTCAGGCGGTGTCCGCTGTCACGGCCGCGTGTCGCAGCGGCCGCCTGCTCAGAAGGTGCTGCTGCCGCCGTCGACCACCAGCGCATGGCCGGTAACGTGGCGCGAGGCCTCGGAGGCGAGAAAGACCACCGCGCCCTTCAGGTCCTCTTCGCCACCGACGCGGCCCAGGGCGGTGTCGGCGATGATCTGGTCGCCGAGCTTTTCCATCAGGCCGCTGGCCATTTTGGAGGGAAAGAAGCCGGGGCAGATGGCATTGACGTTGATGTTGTGCTTGCCCCATTCCGCGGCCAGGGCGCGCACGAAATTCACGTCGGCGCCCTTGCTGGTGTTGTAGGCGATGGTCGCCATGTTCGGCGGGTTGCCGCGCAGCCCGGCAATCGACGCGGTGACGATGATCTTGCCCGAACGCTGCGGAATGAAGGCGCGCTTGCCGACTTCGCGGGTGAGGAAGAACATGCCGTTGACGTTGAGGTTGATGACTTTCATCCAGGCATCAAAGGGGTAGTCCTCGGCAGGCGCCGCCCAGGTGGCGCCGGCATTGCTCACCAGGATGTCGATCCTGCCGTAGTGGTCGAGGACCTTGCTGACCAGGCCGGGGACCAAGTCGAACTTCGACAAGTCGTTCACGACCGTGAGCACCTCGACGCCCTGCTTTTCGAGATGCGCCTTCGCAGCGGCCAACTCGTCGGCCTTGCGCGCCGTAATGGCGAGCCGGGCGCCCATTTCGCCGAGCGCCTCGGCCATCTGCAGGCCCAGCCCGCGCGAACCGCCGGTGACGATAGCGACCTTGCCGGTGAGATCGAAAAGTTGTTTGACGCTCATGTATGTCCTTTCACTGCCAGATGGTTGCGGGGACAAGGCCCAGGGCAATCGAATGACGCACCGCCCCCTCCCCTTCAAGGGGAGGGTTGGGGAGGGGATGGGGTAAGCAAGTTGCCAATCGCGACAAGAAGCCTCCAAGAATCCCCCACTCCTGCCCATCCCCCTCCCGGCCTCCCCCTTGAAGGGGGAGGAGAAAATGCTCCATGCATTCCTGCGATTCCCCTTGGACAAGACCGTGGCGAAAAAACGCAAGAGGGGCCATGATTCTTACTTGCGCCTTCGGGCCTATTCGCCGGCGGCATCTTCTGCCGGAACGCTTTGCGCATCCGCGTCCGCCGCCAGCATGGCAGCACGGCTCTCGGGGCTTTCCAGGCTGACGCGGCCGAGTTTGCCGCCGCGATAATCGGTGAGCAGAATCATCCCCGCCTTTTCCAGATCGAGCTCGCCGCCGCGGCGGCCCTTGACGATGCAGCCGCGCTTCTTCGCCACGGCCTCGACCACGGCGACCGCATCCATGCCGTCGATGGTCAGGCCATAACGCTCGGCGAGCAGCGCCGGGTAGTGCTGCAGCAGCAGTCCCGCCAGGAAAATCGCCACTTCCGAATCGATCACGGCATTGCGGCCGATGGCGTGGCTGGCGGCGAGCATGAAGCCGTCGCTGTCGTGCTTGATCTTCGGCCACATCAGGCCCGGCGTGTCCGTGATGCTCATGGTCGGGCCGAGGTCGATGCACATCTGCGACTTGGTCACCGCCGGCTCGTCACCGACGGCGGCGACGCGGCGCTTGAGCAG
>JANMTA010000292.1:0-3586 GCA_031389965.1 Betaproteobacteria bacterium | reverse complement strand
GCGGTCGAACCGGTAGCTGACGAACCCGGGGGGGAGCCACTCGCCGGTGCCGAACCGGCAATCGCCGACGCCGATGCGACAGTCGAAGCCGCCGCCGAAGACTGGAGCAGCACCTTCCCCGAGCCGCCGCCCCCGCCACGGCGCTGGCCATGGGTGATCGGCAGCCTTGTCGCGCTCGCCGCAATTGTGCTGCAGGCTGCGCTGGCGTTTCGGGTCGAACTGGTGGTGCTGTGGCCGGAAGGCAAACCGGCACTGGTCGCCCTGTGCGAGATCGCCGATTGCGAAGTCGGCCTGCCGGCAAAGGTCGGTCTGGTGGGCATCGAGACGTCCGATCTGCACCCCGACAGCGAGCACAAGGGCCGCCTGGTGCTGGCGGCGACTCTGAAAAACCGCGCGCCCTTCGCCCAGCAGTTTCCGCATCTGGAACTCACGCTTACCGACACGGCCGACCAGGCCATCGCGCGCAAGGTGCTGGCGCCGGCTGACTACCTGCCGGCCACAACTTCCTCCGCCGACGGCATGAAGCCCAGTGCCGATATCATGGTTGCCATTGTCATCGACTCCGGCGAGATTCCGGCCAGCGGCTACCGGCTGTACCTTTTCTACCCCTGACCTGCGAAAGCCTGCATGAAAACACTCATCTGCGGATCCATGGCCTACGACACCATCATGGTGTTCGGCGACCGCTTCAAAAACCACATCCTGCCCGAGCAGATCCATATCCTCAACGTCGCCTTCCTGGTGCCCGACATGCGGCGCGAGTTCGGCGGCTGCGCCGGCAACATCGCCTACAACCTCAAGCTGCTGGGCGGCGAAGCGCTGATCATGGCGACCATCGGCGACGACAGCGCGCCCTACATGCACCGCCTCAAGCAACTCGGGCTCGATGCGACGCACGTCAAAGATGTGCCCGGTGCCTTTACCGCACAAGCCTTCATCACCACCGACCTCGACGACAACCAGATTACGGCCTTCCATCCCGGAGCGATGACGCAATCGCAGCGGAACAAGGTAACGGACGCCAGGGACGTAAGCCTCGGTATCATCTCGCCCGACGGTCGCGATGGCATGCTGCAGCATGCGCGCGAGTTCCGCGAGGCCGGCATCCCCTTTGTTTTCGATCCCGGCCAGGGTCTGCCGATGTTCGATGGCGCAGAGCTCATGGCCTTCCTGAAACTTGCCGACTACTGCACCGTCAATGACTACGAGGCCAAGCTGCTGACGGAGCGAACGGGGCGCACGCTGGAACAACTGGCCGTCGAAGTCGAGGCGCTGATCGTGACCCTCGCCGGCAGCGGATCGCATATCTACAGCAAGGGCCGCCGCATCGAGATTCCCGTTGCCACTCCGGACGCGCTGATCGACCCGACCGGCTGCGGCGACGCCTACCGCGCCGGCCTGCTTTACGGCATCAACGCGGGCTGGGACTGGGAGAAAACCGGGCGCCTGGCGTCGCTGATGGGCTCAATCAAGATCGCGCACCGTGGCGGCCAGAACCACAAGCTGACACGGGATGACATTGCCGCGCGTTACAGCGCGGCGTTCGGCGACAAGCTCTGGTAAAAAGCGTGCGCCGTTTGCTCAGTCCCAGCCTGAAGGCTTGGCCTGCTGCGGACAGGGTTGGCGGAATATCCGGCGGTCTTCCAGCCGCACGGCGGTCAGGCAACCGCCCCAGAGGCAGCCGGTATCAAGCGCGAGAATGTTCGCCTCGTCCCGAAACCCTAGCGCCGACCAGTGCCCGCAGACTATTGAATGGTCCGCGCTGGCGCGCGCCGGTGCTTCAAACCACGGAACACATCCGGCCGGCCCTTTGTCGGGTGGAGCCTTGGCTCCCGGCGCGCGGAATTCCATGGCGCCGTCGGCCGTCACATAGCGCATCCGCGTCATCGCATTGACCACCACGCGCAGACGGTCCCACCCCGCCAGATCGTCGCGCCATGCCGCCGGCTCGGAGCCCCACATGTGGGCCAGAAACTTGCGGTAGCCGGCTCCCGTCAGCGCGGCGGACGCTTCGTCGGAGAGTGCCTGCGCCTGCGCCACCGTCCAGTCCGGCAGCAGGCCGGCATGCACCATCGCCCAGTTGCCTTCGACATGAAACAAGGGCTGCGCCCGCAACCATGCCAGCAACTCGTCGCGATCCGGGGCAGCAAGGATCCCTTCGAGCGTGTCCTCCTTGTTCGGCTTGCCGTAGCCCTCGGCCTGCATCACCAGATGCAGATCGTGATTGCCGAGCACTACGGTTGCCGCAGTCCCCAGCGACTTGACGAAACGCAGCACCTCGAGGGAAGCGGGTCCGCGGTTGACCAGGTCACCGACAAACCAGGCGCGGTCGGTGGCCGGATCGAAACCGATATAGTCGAACAAGCGCCGCAGCGGGTCGTAACAACCCTGCAGGTCGCCGATTGCATAGGTAGCCATGGCGCGGGAGTTTACCTTGAGACCTGGTGCGATCCCGGGATATCGGCCATCCGCCCGGAATGCAGGCCGTTCAGTGCGTTGCGGGCCGGTACTCCGGCACCCATCGCTTGAGCCCTTCCTTGACAGCCGCCTCGTCCCGCCAAGGAGCGGCCAGCCATTCTTCAAGGTCGGCGAGCCATTGCTGATCGGGAGCCGCAGAAGGCTTTGCTATGCGCAGCTTGGGATGCGGCGTCGGCAAGGTCGACTCGCCATCGGCCAGCAGTTCCTCATAAAGCTTCTCGCCGGGCCGCAGGCCGGTGAATTCGATCTTTATGTCGTCCCCGGTAAATCCGGAAAGCCGGATCATGTCGCGGGCCAGATCGACGATCTTCACCGGTTCACCCATGTCGAGGACAAACACCCGCCCTCCCTCGGCCTCGCGCGCCGCCATCAGGCCCGCCTGCAACACCAGTTGTGCGGCCTCTGGTATCAGCATGAAGTAGCGGATGATGTCCGGGTGCGTCACGGTAATCGGGCCGCCTTTGGCAATCTGCTCGCGGAAGCGAGGAATCACGCTGCCCGACGAACCCAGCACATTGCCGAAACGCACCATGACGAAGCGCGTCGCCGAAGCTTGCGCTTGCATGGTCTGGCATACCACCTCGGCCAGGCGCTTGCTGGCGCCCATGACATTGGTCGGATTGACTGCCTTGTCGGTGGAAATCAGGACGAACTCGCCAGCACCGCAGACAAGGGCAGCACGCGCGACATTCAGCGTGCCCAGTACGTTGTTGCGTACCGCCTCCCACGCATTGGCACACTCCATCAGCGGTACGTGCTTGTATGCGGCAGCATGGAACACCACATCCGGACGATGCTCCGCAAACACCGCATCCATGCGTGCGGCATCCTTCACATCGCCCATCACGCAGCTCACCGGCCGCCCGGCAAATTCCTGCTCGATGCTGTAGAGCGCGAACTCGGATTGTTCGACAAACACCAACTGGCGCGGACCGAAGCGCATGATCTGTCGGCACAACTCGGCGCCGATGGATCCTCCGGCCCCGGTCACGAGGATCAATTTCCCGGCCAGTTGCTCTTTCAGTCCAGCATCATCGAGCAGCACCTGTTCGCGCCCGAGCAAGTCCTCGAGTTCCACTTGCCGCACTTCTGCAGCCGTCACGCGGCC
>JANMTA010000096.1:0-1682 GCA_031389965.1 Betaproteobacteria bacterium | reverse complement strand
TCGATCAGGAAATTGGCCGCGACCACCACCGGCTCGCCGTCCTTGACGCCCTCCATGACCTCGACGTAGGTGTCGCTGCGGGCGCCAAGCTTGACTTCGCGCGGCTCGAAGCGGCCTTCCGCTTTCCGGACCAGAACGATGCGGCGCGTACCGCTGTCGATGACGGCCGAGACTGGCACCGCGACGACGGGCCCTTTCGCCGCGACGGCGATTTCCACCTGGGCGAACATGCCGGGCTTGAGCAATTGTCCGGGATTGGCCAGTTCGACGCGGACCGGGATGGTGCGGGTTTCGGCTTTCAGCGTCGGATAGACATAGGTGATGGCCCCCTTGAAAACCTTGTCCGGATAGGCATTGATTTTCACCGTGGCGCCAGCGCCGACTTTCAGCAGGCCGATGTCCTGCTCGAAAACATCGGCGATGACCCACACCGCGGATAGGTCGGCCACCAGGTAGAGGGCTTCGCCCGGCATGAAGCGCATGCCTTGCAGGGCTTTCTTCTCGGTGACGATGCCGGCGACCGGCGAACGGAAGGTCAGGGTGCGCCGGGTCTCGCCGGACTTGGCCAGGGTCTTGATCTGCTCTTCGGAGATGTCCCAGTTTTTCAGGCGCAGCAAACTCGAATCGGCCAGCTGGCGCATGCTGTTCTGTGTTTCGCCGCCGGCCGCCTTGAGCGCCTCGACACCCTGGGCGGCAATGGCGTATTCGCGCTGGGCGGAGACGAGTTCGGGGCTGTAGACCTCGAACAGCGGCTGCCCCTTGCTCACCGGCTGGCCAGTGGCGTTGACATGCAGGCGTTCGACATAGCCCTCGAACTTGGGCGAAATGGCGTAGGTGCGGCGTTCGTCCGGCTCGATGCGGCCGGCGGCACGGACGATTCTGTCCAGCGCGCGCAGACCGGCCGGCTCGGTCCTGACCCCGAGCTTCTGCACTTTCTCGGTGCTGATCCTGACCTGGTTGGCGGATGCGGGTTCCTCATCCGGTGCGCCCTCATAGACCGCGACGTAATCCATGCCCATCGGGTCCTTTTTTGGCGTCGGCGAGGTGTCGGGCAGACCCATCGGGTTGCGGTAGTAGAGCAGCTTGGGTTCTTTCTTGACTGCCGCGGCCGGCCCGGATGTAGCCGCCACATTCGCCGTCCCGCCAGCGCCAGCGCGCTGCGTCCCTTCGGGAACTTTCCCCGTGCTGCCGAACCAGTAGCCTGCGCCGGCTGCTGCTAGCACGACGACGGCCACCACAATTCCCGCTCCCTGTTTCATAGGTCTTCCCCGATCAATCGTTCGATATCCGCCAGGCGAGCCTGCTGTTCCGCCTGCGCCTTGATGACATCCTGCTTGGCCTTGCGAATCTGCCGTTGCGCGTCGAGCAGGGTGGCGAAATCCACGCGGCCGTTCTCGTAGCCAGCGAGCGCCGCCTGGAAAGTGAGGTCGGCCTGCGGCAACAAACTGGTTTGCGCCAGCATTTCCGTGCGGAGTGCGCCATCGAGGGCGGAAAGGTTCTCGACAAGATCGGCCAGCAACTGGTTGGCGCTGGCGTCCTTGCGGGCGCGGGCGACGTCGATCATCTTCTCGGCCTCGCGTTCCTGGCTGCGACGGCTTTCCTGCTGCAAGGGCACGTTGAATTCGAACATCAGTTCCCACTCGTTGACACGGTTGCGCATCTGGATCGGCGAGACGCCGACG
>JANMTA010000277.1:0-1554 GCA_031389965.1 Betaproteobacteria bacterium | reverse complement strand
ATGCTCACCGACCAGTGGTTCGTCGCCATGACCAAGCCCGGCGCCGATGGAACGAGCATCGCCGGCAAGGCGCTCGAATGCGTGGCCTCGGGCGAGATCCGCTTCGTGCCGGAAAACTGGGTTAACACCTACAACCAGTGGCTCAACAACATCCAGGACTGGTGCATCTCGCGCCAGTTGTGGTGGGGCCACCAGATCCCGGCCTGGTACGCGGATGACGGCCGCTTCTACGTCGCCCACGACGAGGCCGAAGCTTACGCGCAGGCAAGGCTTGACGGCTACAGCGGCGGCCCCGGTACACTTCGGCGCGACCCCGATGTGCTCGACACCTGGTACTCGTCGGCACTGTGGCCCTTCTCGACGCTGGACTGGACGCCGGAATGGCAGGAAAACCCGGCCGGCCAGCCTAACCCCGCGCTCGACCTCTATCTGCCCTCGACGGTGCTGGTCACCGGCTTCGACATTATCTTCTTCTGGGTGGCGCGCATGGTCATGATGACCAAGCACATCACCGGCAAGATTCCCTTCCGCGATGTCTACGTCCACGGCCTGATCCGCGACGCGGAAGGCCAGAAGATGTCCAAGTCCAAGGGCAACGTGCTCGACCCGATTGACCTGATCGACGGCATCTCGATCGATGATCTGGTCAAGAAGCGAACCACCGGCCTGATGTACCCGAAGGATGCGCCCAAGATCGAAAAGCGCACCCGCCGCGAATATCCTAACGGCATTGCCGGCTTCGGCACCGATGCGCTGCGCTTCACCTTCCTCTCGCTGGCCTCGCCGGGGCGCGACATCAAGTTCGACATGCAGCGCTGCGAGGGCTATCGCAACTTCTGCAACAAGTTGTGGAATGCCTCGCGCTTCGTGCTGATGAACTGCGAAGGGCAGGATTGCGGGCTCGCCCAGCACGGCTCGGACGCCTGCACCAGCAGCTACCTGGATTTCTCCCCGGCCGACCGCTGGATTGTCAGCCGCCTGCAGAAAGTCGAGCAGGAAGTCGCGCAGCATTTCGCCGACTACCGCTTCGACCTGCTGTCGCGCGGCATTTATGAGTTTGTCTGGGACGAGTATTGCGACTGGTATCTGGAACTGGCCAAGGTCCAGGTGCAGCAAGGCAGCGAGGCGCAACAGCGTGCCACGCGCCGCACCCTGGTGCGCGTGCTGGAAACCGTGCTGCGCCTGGCGCATCCGCTGATTCCCTTCATCACCGAGGAGCTCTGGCAGACCGTCGCACCGCTGGCCGGCCGGGCCGATGCCGCAGACGAAACCAGGTCGCTGATGCTGCAGCCCTACCCCAAGGCCGACCTGTCGCGCTGCGACGCCGCGGCCGAAGCCTGGGTGGCGCGACTCAAGGACATGATCAACGCCTGCCGCAGCCTGCGCGGTGAGATGAACATTTCCCCCGCGCAGCGCGTGCCATTAGTCGGCGCTGGCGACACGGCGATTCTGAATGCCTACGCGCCCTATCTGGCCGCGCTGGCCAAGCTCTCCGAGGTCACGACCGCGGAAACGCTGCCCGACTCCGACGCCCCGGTGCAGATCGTCGGCGAA
>JANMTA010000266.1:0-3404 GCA_031389965.1 Betaproteobacteria bacterium | reverse complement strand
TACATGGTGCGCAACAACTACGAGTACCTCATGGGCTGCGCCTCGATCGGCATGGCCGACGGCGGACACAATGCCGCCAATCTGTTCACCCAGCTGGATGCGGCCCAGATTGCCCCGGCGGAATACCGTACTTTTCCGCGGCACGGGCTGCCCTTCGAACATCTCGCCAACGGACGGCCCGCGCTGATTCCGCCCTTGATCAAGGGCTACCTGCGGGTCGGCGCCTGGGTCTGCGGCCAGCCGGCGTGGGATCCGGACTTCAACACCGCCGATCTCCTGCTCCTGCTGCCCATGTCGCGCATGAATTCGCGTTACATGCGGCACTTCGTCAAACCCGCGGCAGCGGTCGCGGCATGAGCGTTATAGAGGTAGCGCAGGGCCAGCCCTTCTTCCGTGGAAGCCGTGCCGTGATGCCCCGCGCCGCCCGCCCACTGCACGTGCTGATGCTGAGCGATGTCTACTTCCCGCGCATCAACGGGGTGTCCACTTCGATCCAGACCTTTCGCAGCACGCTTTCCGGACTCGGCATCCGGGTTACCGTGGTGGCGCCCGACTATCCTGGTACCGACAGCGAGGCCGATGCCGCGGCGGACATCCTGCGCCTGCCATCGCGCGCGGTGCCGCTCGACCCGGAAGATCGTCTGATGCGCTGGAGTTCCCTCGCCGACCTGGATCGCCGTCTCGCCAACGCCGTCCCACAAGGGGATACCGCTGCGCATAACTTTCATCTGGTACATGTCCAGACTCCCTTCGTTGCCCACTACGCCGGCCTTCGCCTGGCGCGGGCGCGCGGCATTCCCTGCATCGCGACCTACCACACGCATTTCGAGGAATACCTGTTCCATTACGTCCGCTTCCTCCCCAGGGGCGCCTTGCGCCTTGCCGCCCGCGCCCTGGCGCGTCAGCAATGCAATGCGCTCGATGCCGTCGTCGTGCCCTCGCAACCGATGGCTGCCACCCTGCGCGATTATGGTGTCGACAAACCGCTGCACGTGATTGCCACGGGATTGCCGGAATCGCAGTTCCTGCGCGGCGACGGCACGCGTTTTCGCCAGACCTGGGGCATCGCGCCGGAGCGCAAGGTCGCGCTGTTCGTCGGCCGCGCCGCGTTTGAAAAGAACATCGGCTTCCTGCTCGAAATGACCGCCCTGGCCCGCCGCCAGCGGCCGCACCTGATGCTGGTGATAGCCGGCGAGGGTCCGGCATTGCCGGCCCTGCGCCGCAAGGCCGCCGCCCTGCGCATCGAGGACCACGTCCGCTTTGTCGGCTACCTACCGCGCGATGGCGCCTTGCGCGACTGCTATGCCGCAGCCGATGTATTCACCTTCGCCTCGCACACCGAAACCCAGGGTCTGGTGCTGCTCGAAGCCATGGCCATCGGCCTGCCGGTGCTGGCCATTCCGGCATTGGGTGCGGCCGAGATCATCAAGCCGGGGCGCGGCGCCATCCCTGCCGCCGAAACACCGGAGGGCTTCGCCGAGCAGTTGGTCGGACTGCTGAACCGGCCGACCAAGCTGCTGATCATGGCCAACGAAGCCATAGCCTTCGCCCGCGAATGGGATGCCGGGACACAGGGCGCCCGGCTCGCCGCGCTTTACCACCAACTGGTGCGCGCGCCGCGCGCGGTCGACTGTGCGCAGGCCCTGCCTGCCTGCCAATGAATGCGGAACACCTGGCCCGGGAAAGCCCCTTCAAGGGCCAGACCGGCTTGCGCCGCATCTGGAATGCCTTCGGCTATTCGCTGTCAGGACTGCACGCGGCCTATCGCAACGAAGACGCCTTCCGCCAGGAAAGCCTGCTGGCGGTGCTGATGATTCCGCTCGCCTTGTTTATGTCCGTGCCCAACGTAGGCAAGGCCCTGATGATCGGCAGCGTGCTGCTGGTGCTCATCGTCGAGCTGCTCAACTCGGCCATCGAGGCCGCCATCGACCGCATCTCGCTGGATCGCCACCGGCTCTCCAAGCGCGCCAAGGACATCGGCAGCGCGGCGGTGCTGATCGCGCTGATCAACGTGCTGAGCACCTGGTTGCTGGTCCTGTCCTGACATGACGCCGCCGCTGCACATCGCCGTCGTTACGGAAACCTTCCCGCCCGAGGTGAATGGGGTCGCCATGACGCTCGGCCGCATGGTGCAGGGCCTGCTCGCGCGCGGCCATCGCGTCGGCCTTACGCGCCCACGCCAGCATGCCGGAGAGGTGCCGGATACGTCGAGCCGGCATGCCACCACGCTGGTGCGCGGCCTGCCGATTCCGGGCTACGCCGGCCTGAAATTCGGCCTGCCGGCGCCGCGCCTGCTGCGCCGCCAGTGGCGCGCAGAGCGGCCGGACGTGGTGCAGGTGGCGACGGAAGGACCGCTCGGCGCGTCGGCCATCGCCGTGGCACGCGAACTGGGTATCCCGGTGGTTTCGGAGTTCCACACCAATTTCCACGCCTACAGCCGCCATTACCGGTTGGGCTGGCTCGAAGACCTGGTCGCAGCCCACCTGCGGCGCCTGCACAACCGCAGCGGGATGACCCTGGTACCGTCCCACCAGCTGGGCATCGACCTTGTGCGCCAGGGCTATCAGCGGGTGCGCGTGGTAGCGCGCGGCGTCGATACGCAGTTGTTCAATCCGGCACGCCGCAGCGCCGCCCTGCGCGCCAGCTGGGGCGCCGGCGAGGACGATCTGGTGGTGGCCCATGTCGGTCGCATGGCTCCGGAGAAAAACCTGCCGCTGCTACTGACCGCCTTCACCGCGATCCATCGTTATGCCCCCAGCGCCCGTCTGCTGCTGGTCGGCGACGGACCGTCACGGCGGCAACTGCAGCAGCGACATCCGCAACATCACTACGCCGGGATGCGTCACGGCGAGGATCTCGCCGCCCACTACGCCTCGGCCGACCTGTTCCTGTTTCCCAGCATGACCGAAACCTATGGCAACGTCACCCTCGAAGCACTCGCCAGCGGCCTGCCCATGGTGGCCTACCGCATGGCGGCCGCCGCCGAACTGATACGCCACGGCGACAACGGCATGCTGGCCGATCCCGGCGCCAGCGACCAGTTCGTGCGCGCCGCACTCGACCTCGTCACGCGTCCCGGTGCTCGCCGGCGCATCGCCGTGGCGGCCACCAAAAGTGTCGCCACACACGACTGGGAACGCATTTACGAGCGGCTCGAGGCGGCGCTGCGCGAGGCCATTGCGCGGCCCGCAGCGGTGGCTGCCAACCTGTCGATCTAGCGCTTCCTTCCGGTCTAGGACACCGACTTGCACGTCCGCTCAATTTTCATCTCCGACGTCCATCTCGGTACCCGCGGCTGCCAGGCCGACCGCCTGCTCGACTTCCTGCGCGACTACGAAAGCGACCACCTGTTCCTGATCGGCGACATCATCGACTTCTGGGCCATGAACCGCGGCATCCACTGG